>NZ_VHTC01000040.1:0-24302 GCF_013048685.1 Vibrio sp. A8-1 | reverse complement strand
CAAACGTTAACATGATGCTGCCAAGTTTGCTGTAGAAATAACATAAAAGCCTCCATAGGTAATGACTGTTGTCATTATCGGGGCTTGGGTTTAAATGGGAATAATGTCGAGAACTAAGCGCTTACAATTGAAGTGATAAATGAAAGGCGGCATTGTGTGATCATTAAAAGGTAATTGGTCGTCTAACTATCGTCATATGCCTGAACACCAAAAGCGTGGTAACATCTTCCATCATTCAAGGCAAGTAGACATATAAGAATGAACAACCAAGCTATTTCTAATGAGTATCAACAGATTAGACTTGCTGTATTAGCACAGACTCAAAGTGATTTTGAACAATTCGAGCCAGACTTTATTGGCCATATTGATTTAACTGAAATCAATGAAGATGCTCTCCGTTCTCAAGATGAGTGGGAAATGCCAGTAAATCGCCAAATAGGATGGGATTGGCGACAAGTACGAAATCAATATCGCAGAGATCATATGGCTAGATTAGAGCTTGCTGTATGGCATGATGAAGAACTTTGTGGCCTTATGATCGGTAAAGCGAGTGATGGGAAGTTGGTTGTTAAAATCAACTATATTCAAGGCGGTCAAGCTGAGAACCCCTTAAAAGGGTTCATTGTTCCCATAGCTTCACATTGTGCAGAGTTGTTTGCTGTTGCTATTGAAGCCGATTGGATTGGGATTCAAGATCCAATAGATGACGAAGATTTGCTAAACTACTATCGTGAATTAGGCTTTGATGAACGTGATCCTTTTGATCCAAGGAACAACGCATTGTTCAAGCGCGTTGTGACAGATGAAGACTGAGCAGCTTTCCAACTGGATTATAATCGGTTATAATTATAGCAACTAAGGGGGCTATCATGTTGACTGTAGCAACAAACAAAACAAATGATGTGGACGTAGACAAAGCTATCAAGCGTATGCAGGCTCACGCTTCTAAAAGTAGGTCATCATTTGCTAAAGCTTTAAAGGTAAAGGCCCCTAAATCTGTTTATGGATGCCTTGCCGGGCCAGCCAAAGCATAGAAGAATTCAAATATTAAGCATCGCAATTGCGGTGCTTTTTTATGCGTGAAAGGCACAGAACAGATGTTTAATATACACTTTCTAATCGGTTGAGGTTGGTTACCAACCTCTCTCCCACCTATCTCGGGCACGAGCATGTCCCAAAGAGAGTTTAAGATCTTTAATAGACACCTTCTTCAGTTCGTCCTTCAATTTTATCAAGAAGTACAGAAAAAAGCTGGCCCAAGACTAATCGCCACCAAGATATTGGCTTAATCAAGCTAGAAAAGCCTATTTCTCAAGTGACACACGCTGCGATAGTGGCGGCATTCGATCCGATTGAACAAACCTTTCGTGTGTCAGATGAACAGCGCTTCACCTTTAAAGGGTGGGGAAGAATGCAAAACTCACAACCTGCCACCACCATGCAAAAAACCGAGTTAATCTGGCGATACACTGGAGGAACAGAAGAATTTGGTGGTGAAGGAGGATGGGTAAATAGAAACACTTACGCGCCCAATTTTGCTAAACAATGGATAGGTGGGTTGCCCAGTCCCGTAGCAAGTTGCACTGATAACACTCACAATTGCGATTACGGGCTCACGGACTTTTTTCCTCTTTTCCCAACAAGAAAAGCGTCCTTGCCGTTATCGGGCGACTCAGGAACCCCGTTGATGCTCAATAGCAACCAAGTAATTGCCTTTGCAAAAAGCACTCAAACGAAAGTAATCCCTGAATTTACTATGTTCACTCTCGTCGGCCACTACATTCCGCTATTGATTAAGCGGATTGATAAACTGGCAGCACCAGCAATGATGAACTACGCCTTTGATGTAAAGATGGATGAAAAAGACGCACCGAGCACTGACTTTCCAATCTTGCTGTCCGAGATAGGCAAAGCGCCCGTATCCACGACGTTTACGATTCAAAACCTGACCAATGAGACTCAGCTCATTAATCCTTTTTTGCAGGGGGAAAATCAGTATGTCACCTTAACAGGCTGTGAGAACGAGACATTGAAGCCGTCACAGTTTTGTGAAATGAGGGTTCAGATTGACGGTGAAAGCAACGCTGTGCTGAATTTTGGTGACAACCGAAATACAACAACCACAATCGGACTTGATATTAACATCGACATTATTCCAGAAGATGATCACGGAGGTGGCGAGGGGAGCGTTGATAACAATACCTCAAAACCAAGTAACAACGGCAGCAGTGGTGGTGGCTCAATGAGTTTCTTATCTTTATTGTGTTCATGTTGGCGGTGCGTGGATTTCGACGCCAGCAATAATTAAAACTTATCACGCCCACAACTAAGCCAGAGGAATTACCCTCTGGTTTTTTTAAAGGGGTATAAACCTATAGTCGAATGAACTTGTCTATACTGCAAAATATCACCGACCTGAACCTTTCAGGTCTTTTATGACGGAGCACCGCACTGTATCGGGGTTATCCGATGCGTAAATGCAAATGCCGAAGTGAACTAAGGTAAATACACTCGCGTGTAAAAGCCCGTAGTCCAAATGGTTATAAGAAAACCAAGTCATGAAAAATCCACTAATTAATGGCGTTGTCATGAACAAGCAAGCGTAAACCATCAGTGGGTATAAAAGGAAAGGACTCACATCCATTGAGCCGTGAATCCATGGCAGCAAAAGCGAATTGAAGTACAGGGCGGAACCCGCCATTAAACCAACAAAGATAACGCCATGCACATTTACTTTTCCGTTATCAATGAAATTAAACTTGATCATAAATCACCTATCAAAAAAAGGGCTAGGGGTATTCTTGTTGTCACATTTTTCTTTGGATAGGCAAAAGGGATATAAATTATATTTGTGGTAAGTTGTGTAAAAAATCTACCACAAGTATAAATTGTGGTAAAGTTAGTGGCACAATCTACCAAAAAGGTATGAAAATGGATATCTGGCATTATCCTCGTACACAGCTTGCTACCTTCATTCTTAACGGGATGGACAAAGGTCTTCTTCAACGTGTTTCAATCTTCGCTCCACGCAAGCGAGGTAAAACTCAATTTATCCAGAAAGACATCATTCCTATGGCTCGTGAACTTAGTGTATTACCTATCTATGTGGATTTTTGGATGCAAAAAGACGACCCAGAAGGTATCTTCATTAAATCCGTTATTGATGCTTGTGAAAGGAATGAAGTATTTCTACATAAGCTTGGCAAAGCTCTCAACTTCAAAAAGTTAGGTTTAAGTGCAGCTGGTAGCAAAGTCGAAGTTGAGCGTTCTCAGGGAGAATTGAGAGCTGACTTGTTCGCTGTATTTCGACGCTTAAACGAGCTGGATATGCCGGTTTTGCTGTTACTTGACGAAGTTCAACATCTAGCTACTCGTAAAGAATTTGACTCATTTACGGCAGCTCTACGCAGTTTTGTAGTCAACAGAGAGGATAACAACGTCAAGTGCATCTTCACAGGCTCTAGTAGAGAGGGGTTAAGTCGTTTATTCAAAGACAATAAAGCCCCATTCTACAACTCCAGCCAAACTCAGATCTTTGAAGAGCTGGATATGGATTTCGTTGAATTCGAGTTGGCTGCATTCAAAAATGTCACTGGTGGTGTCGAACTCGATAAACGCAAAGCGCTAAAAATCTTAATCAAACAAAATCGCGCTCCTGCTCGGTTTGTTGAAATGTTAAAAAATATGGCCCTGAACATGGTTCATGACTTAGATGTTGGTGTCCATCGTTATGACGTTGATCGTATTGAGTCAGAGAACCACTTTTCAAAAATATACGAACAACGGAAACCTATCGAAGTGGCGATCCTGAAGCTTGTTGCTGCGAATGAGTCAAAAGGTCTTTATACTCAGGCAGGACTAGATAAAGTGAAGGTTTTCACTGGCGACCCAGAAACAGACGTTACAAAATGGTCGGTGAAAAATGCAGTCACACGATTGAAGTCACTTGAGCTCATTTACAGCCCAGAACGTGGGAAGTTAGAAATTGAGAATCACGATTTTCGTGATTATATTCTTGAAAAGTAAGGATACATAATCCTTATCTATCTCTTTCGGGAACTATTGTTTGACCAGAACTACAACCAAAGCGGTGGTGATGTTTTTGCTACATGAGCAAAAATTCTTACAGGAATAGACGTAATGAATCCATTCCGATAAAGACTTACTTTGGGTTTCAGAGCTTCTGTTCTATTGCTAGCAACACCAACTACCCTATAAAAAACAAGGGCTAATTTCCAAAAATTATTTTTTACAGTTGAAAGTTGTCAATGTTCAGCCTGAACACACCACATGATAAGTTTATAACTTAATGATAAATAGATAGAAATGAGATGTAGTGTTTATTGTCGTTATCGGTGTAATTCTTCTAGGTTCAGACCCTACTAGACTTAATGAATACCTATTTCATAAGTACGATTAAGAGGATAATTTTTAACTGGAAGCTAACGAAGCTGAGTACCACCAAGCTCAAGTGCTAACAAGCGAGATTAATCACTTAAGATCCGTCATTATTAATTTTTCGGCAGAGAAAGACACTGAATATCGAAAATGGGTCCAGCTATCAAAACGATTGTTTCCAGATACGCTGTACCAGACCGTGCATCGAAAAATTCCTCTATTACCAGCGACGATCACTCATATTGACTTCTCTTGGTGCGAGCAACAAAAAAGTATCAAAAAACTCTCCACAGAAGAGGCTAAATCGATGTTGAGACGGTTTGATGCGGCAACCCCTCCTTGGCAAGCCGAAAAAAAACATGGATAAACTGGATAACTTACCGTCTGCATACAAAATCACTAACATGAGAACGCACCTTCAAGCAGTGGTGAAATATTACAACGAGAAGACGGGGGGTTACAGCGAGATAAGAAAGGTATACTTACCAATGATAGCGCTGATGCAGAGTCAACGGCCTATTGGCGTTAACTCTTTACCAGATTTTCAGAAGAACGATAAAAAGCACTGCGTATTAAAAGGCTATAAGTCAGTTGTGGAGCGAACTTGCCTGTATTACAAGCAATCGTCACTTTAACGCATCCGGCTCTCTTAACGTATAGACAACGATAGCTACTTGCAACAAAACAAATATGCTCGACTGCCAAAGGGCATAACCAAAGAAGGTATAGGATACCCAAGCCATAACAAAGCCATTAATGAGAGGCGTCGCCATCATGCAGAAGATAGCCGTAATAACAAATAACAACATAGGCTGACCAAGGTCGAGCGAGCGATATAACCAAGGCAGCAATAAGTAATTATAAAGCAGCATTGTTGAAGAAGTGGATAAAATAAAAACTATTTTTGGTACATTTAATTTGCGCATATTTCACCTAAGAGTTCGCATGTTGAGCTGGATCCCCAACATTAAAAAAGAATATCATGGCTTTTTTTAATGCAAGGCTAGGGAGCGAGCGTTATCGGATAATATTTCAGTGCTCTACGAAAGCGTCACATCCGATTTACTGAAAGAAAAAAGCTACTTCAGAGCCCCAGCCTTGCCACAACAACGTTAACAACAAACGCAAATATCAATACTTCCTGACGCACTCTTAATCGCCGGGTGGTGCGCCTTTCACTACCACCTAAATTAAGTTCGCTTTAGACTCATTAGATTTAGCTACTCCATGTATTTTCTGTTTCCTCGAATTGAAAGTTACCTTTACATTAGAAAGTACCAATCCGCTCCGAACGTTACAGAAAAAGTGCTGCAAGATGAAATAGAACTGTGGAAAGATCTGGTCTTAAATAACGAAGCCGACGAGGCTATACTCACTAAGAAGTGGACCCCGATGGTTGGACACATAAGCTAATTTCTTAAGTGGTTGACCCTGCTCATGCTGCATATCTCTGCCTACCGAAGTAGGCCTCATCAGAAGTGAGGCTATTCAGTCCTTGATGATTACGCTCTTCATTATAAAGCACCATGTAGTTACCGATTTCAAGCCCGACTTCTCGGGGCGTGGTATAAGCGTTTAAGTAAACCTCCTCATATTTCAGGTTTCGCCATAATCGTTCAATGAAAACATTGTCAACCCAACGGCCTTTCTCATCCATGTTTATACGTACGTTATGCTCACAATTAACTTCTCTCTGAACTCTGTGCTGGTAAACTGGCTACCTTGATCGGAGTTAAAGATATCGGGCGGCCCGTAGTGTTGAAGCGTTTCTGCGAGAGCCTAAATGTAAAAACTTGTATCCATGGTGTTCGAGAAGCGCCAAGCCAGAACTTTGCGACTATACCGGTCGATAATCGCAACCGGGTACAGAAACCCCTCCGCCATTAGGATACATGTAATATCAATCGCCCAAGCTTGATTTGGGTAAGGGACTTCGGTATCACGTAATAGATAGGGATAAAACTTGTGTGCTTTGTTCGCCAGCGTCGTTTTGGGCTTGGGGTAAATAGCCCCAACACCTAGCTCTTGAGATCAACTCATTACTCAACCCTGCATGATAATACGGAGCATAATCGCTGCTGGCATTTTGCTCGAAAGCAAAAGCTTCTTTAGATGGAAGGTGGTGAGATATTGCTATATCAACTTTCTCTGGAAAGTTGTTAATGAATGCTTTGTGCTGTTCTTCAATCATTTGATGGCTGACGTACTTTGTATCATTCATCAGTTCTGAGTAGGCATCAATCAGTGCAGAAGAGTATGTGTGGATAGGAAACCAAAGTGTTCCTCCATAAATGCTACACCCATCTAAATTAATTGGCTCATTATCCAGAAAAAACAAATTCTTAGTTGTGTCACTATGCACCTTAAGCTTTTCTATTGGGGAGTATCTACTGTCTGTGGATCTTATTGAATCTTGTTTGCGCAGATAGCCAGAACGGTAAGATTTACTTTTACTGCTGTACCATTCGTGATTTCCCGCAACGAAGACAACGGCTCTAAAGTAAGAACAAAGAACATTTTTTATATACGCAATTCCATTTAGCGCATTTGCCGTGTCACCAGCAATAATCAAAACCGCGTCATTATCGAAATTATGCCAGAAGCTTCGATGTATGCCGTGTAAATCTAAGTGCAAATCAGATACCGCGTAAAATTTCAATGTATCCACCTGGCTGAGTTTGTAAATGTGTCCTTTGCGTAACAGTATACCCCCTACTAATTAAGAGTTTAGCTATTCCTATACGCGTCGAGGATGAAAAATAGTCAATCATCACGCTTCAAATTAATTTCATCTCATTATTTGCATTTTTTGAGATGAAATTGATTTCTGGTATGCGTGTATTTGTTCCAGAGCACAAAAAATAGGAATTCCATCGGTGATCGATTAGGAGGAGTTGTCACCTCTAATGATACCTTTCCTGCTCATAATTTGGATGTAAGTTTGTTTATGAAACTTTAACTACGCATTAGCCGTTTTCAGAGTTTGAGTCTTTAGAAACAAAAGCTAGGAATATCATTAGGTGGCGTTCATTTTTTCGGTTTGTTTATAAAAAATGAACAAAAGAATAAAATGAACGCTTGATGCTGAGGGATCCCCTCATAATTTCCCCAAAGCGCAACCGTACCTGAATAGATTTTGAGCAAGTATGGTTGCAGCTACGAGCAAGTCTTTCCTCGTTATTGCGTAGCCAGAATGCCGCAGAACTTCCATACCTAAGCGCACTGTTGAGAGTACATTTCGATTACTGACAGTGTTCGCTTGAAAGTGTTTATCCCAACCTTGTTTCTGTGCATGTACGCCAACAAGCCAAAATGTCAGTTGAAGCATTAGGGCGATTAGTAGCATGATATCAAAGCGCTCTGGGTTGCTAGTTCGGCTATGGCGGAGTCCTAGACCGTATGCTGGGCTTTTCAAGTCTCGGAAGGTTTCTTCTATCTGCATACGCTTTGAGTAGATCCTAACGAGTTGCTTGGGTGTTCGGATTTCAACGGGCAAGTTAGTCGCTAAAACCCATGGTTCTTTTGTCGAAGCGGAGTAGATTTTAGGTGATGGATGATGACAATTAGTCCGTGTCGAACGCTGATTTTTTCGGCCTTTAGGACGTGATTTATACAGTGCAATTTGACATGAAATTGGGTTGCTCTTAGTCAACCTCTTATAGCCTAAAGTCTTTGAGCGACTTGAGGATATGCTATGTAAGTTGCTGATAGGTTGCCAGTTTTCCGCACCTAAATCTGCATATTGCACTTTCCCTCTGACTCGACTTAACCAGTACCAACCTAGCTTTTCAACGGATTTATACCATGGCACTTTAAAGCCTGCATCAGTAACAATGAGCGGTGTCGTATCACTCGGCAGAATGCTTGCTAGGTCGGCTAAGAATTGGTCATGAGCTTTCTTTGAACATTGCTCTGAAAGCGGAAACGCTTTCTCATAAAGAGTAACAGAACGACCGTGTAGTGCGACTGAAGCTCGCAATACCATAAGCCGTTTTTGCTCACGAATATCAGACCAGTCCACAAGAACAATGGGCATCGAATTGCCCGAACAGATAAAGCCCGCATGCCAACGGTATACAGCGAGTCGCTCTTTGTGGAGGTGACGATTACCTAATAATCGGTCGATTCGTTTGATGTTATGTTTTGTTCTCGCTTTGGTTGGCAGGTTACGACCAAGCTCGGTAAGAGTGAGCGTTTTACTCTCAAGTAATGCGCGGCAAGCCAACGTTAAACTGTTGAGTCGTTTTAAGTGTAATTCAGGGCAGAATTGGTAAAGAGAGTCGTGTAAAATATCGAGTTCGCACATCTTGTTGTCTGGTTATTGATTTTTTGCGAAACCATTTGATCATACGACAAGATGTGTATCTACCTTAACTTGATGATTTTTATCAAAATCATTAGGGGATTCCTCAGCGCTTGATGTGATTCTTATCTTGATGAGATCTCGCTAGCGTATAGGTGGCTATGGCATTTAGGGCAGATTGGTTTACTAGGTAGCGTAACTTGCCACTGGCATTGACATATGATGCACTCAAATTGAGCTGAACGCCTTGGCACAGGTGCTGGCTGGATATCTTTCATTGCTGGTTGCCATGAGTCGGTACGATGAAGCTTGGAACTCCTTGGGTTGCGATGGCGATGTTGGTCATTATGAATGCTCGGAGTCGGGGGAGGAGTGTACTGAGTTGCTTTTAAGGATAATCGCTCAGTCGCTTCTTGCGCCAATTGAGCGTAGCGTGGGTGAAATACCCACGATTTAGATTCGACATCGTGTTGAAGGTAATCTTTCAGTCTGTCTAGTTGCCGAATCCCTGAGACTTTATCACTTGTAAATAGGTGATGTGTATCATCCAGCTTGATTTCGAGTATACCGCATTGCCTGTTATGTGGAGTGAGCAATTCACTTGGTAGTGGACGGTTTGGGTGGGTAAAGTAAATAACAAAGGTGAAATTACCGACTTGGCCCATTACGTCTACAATACATTTCTCAAACGAAGCTTCTTTATCGACGTTATCAAGTAAGATGGTGGATGACTTAGCAACCAAAAATTCTTCTTTGAAGCACTTTCCTTTCACTTGTTTTGTTAGAGAACTCCTGTATTCAGGAAGAACAATAGCTATACCTGTTTCAATCACTTGTCTCGCCATCATGCGCACAGAAACAAAAAAAGAAAAATCACATTCTTTATCAGTTCCTTCAACCTTGCGGCTCGCATGAGCAAAGTGCCATTGCTTTTCTTCACCTTGTCTCGCAATCAGTGGTGTATGGCAAGAAGGGCATATACAGCCGCAATTTTTCCCTCGCACAACATCTGCGACATCAACGAATGTCTGATCTTGAGTTCTTAAGCCGAAAGGCACATGTTGAAGCATCATCAAAACGTGAATAACTCTCAATTTAGCGACAGTATGTACTGATTTTAGGCAAGAATGCTTTATAAATATGTTAGATAGGTTATGAATTGTGCCTTTGTTTTCGTATTGTCTTTTGTACAATCGATGATTAACTGCATGAAAATGATGTAATTGTCGGGGCTAGATATGGATGAGCTTGAGCTAATTGAGCAAAAGATTCATGAGCTGAAAAAGGAGCTGGATCAACTTGAACAGCAGAAGCAGCGTCTATTGACGCAGGAAGCGATTAACAAGAAGCCTGTATGTGAAATGTCACCTCAACAAAAACTGTCTATCTATCAGAGTTATTTTAAAGGCAATACTCAATGCTATGCGCATAGGTGGCAGAATCAACAAGGTAGAAGTGGTTATGCGATCGCTTGCGAAAACGAGTGGCATCAAGGTCTATGTGGCAAACCTAAAATAAAGTGTTTGGAGTGCCCCAATCAAGCATTCAAGCCGTTAGATGATGCCGCTATGTATGCCCACCTTACTGGCAAAGAAGTTGTTGGTTTGTATCCTATGCTAGCGGGCAACACCTGTTGGCTACTTGCGGTTGATTTTGACAAAAGTGATTGGCAAGAAGCTTCTCTTGCGTATGTCGAAGTGTGCAAACTAAAAGGTATCGATTGCTTATTAGAGCGATCTCGTTCAGGTCAGGGAGCACATGTATGGATTTTCTTTGCACAAGCGACTGATGCAAAAGTGGCTCGACAATTAGGGTTCTATTTGCTTGATGAAGCCATGAAAATTCATGGCGCTTTGTCATTTGATTCCTATGACCGCCTATTCCCCAACCAAGACGTGTTACCTATCGGTGGAATTGGGAATCTGATTGCTTTGCCGTTACAAAAACAAGCTCGTGCAAACGGAAACTCGGTGTTTGTTGATCAGTCGTTTACACCATACTCTGATCAATGGGAGGTGCTAGCGTCTATGGGACGACTATCTATTGAGAAAATAGAATTACTTCTCGAAAGCAGAGTGGAGTATCGAAATGATGCCGAGGATGGTGTATCAGTTAAGCCCTGGGAACGAACAGTGAAAACTAGCGTTGCCATCCCAGACAAACCTAAGGCGCTGGACATCGTTCTTGCTAACAGATTGTACTTACCGATAAACCAAGTTCCGAACCCTTTAATTGCCCAGTTTAAGAAATTGGCATCCTTTTCGAATCCTAAGTTTTTCAAAGCTCAAGGGCTGCGTTTATCTACCAACGGAATTTCACGTTTTATATGTTTGGCGGAGTTAGACAGTGGTTATTTGAGCTTGCCGAGGGGCTGTTGGGATGAAGTAAAATCTATTTGTTCAGAATTAGGTATTGCTCTCCAAGTTACGGATAATCGTTTTGTTGGCCAGGTGCTAGCAGACATGACATTCGTTGGCTCTTTGCGCTCAGCGCAAAGTAAAGCGATTGATGAGCTAATGCAGCATGACATCGGTGTCCTTCATGCTCCAACTGCCTTTGGCAAAACGGTAACGGCAATCGGTTTAATAGAAAGACGAGGAGTCAATACCCTGGTCTTAGTGCATAACAAGCAGCTTGTTGACCAGTGGCAGGAGCGCTTAAAAGCTTTCACCCAGGGTATCGAGATCGGCGTATATACAGGAAGTAAGAAGAAACCAACAGGACAAGTTGATATCGCGACTTATCAAAGTTTGATAAACAGAAGCGACAATAGTGTTCATGCACTGGTGAAAGAATATGGCCAAATTATTGTGGATGAATGCCACCATCTATCAGCACCACAATATGAGCAGGTGTTATCTGAAGCGCATGCTAAGTACGTCGTTGGGATTAGTGCAACACTTGAAAGACGAGACGGGCATCAACCGATCATATTTATGCAAGCAGGTAGAGTAAGGCATAGCATAAAGTTAGACCGAAACAATCGGTTTGCTCAGGTACTAGATCGCCGAGAGCTGACCCTGGAAGTGCCTTTACATTTATCTTCGAATGAACCTCAACCTCATATTTCTGAAATTTATCGTTGGTTAATGCTTCACCCTGTACGTAATGCCGCTATTGTCGATGGCATTCAAAACGAAGTCGCTAATGGCCGAGTTCCGATCGTATTAACCGAACGGAGAGAGCACGCCAATATCATTGCTGGTTTGCTTAATGATGCGGGGATCACACACCAAATATTAGTGGGTTCGATGAAGAAAAAGCAGCAAGCTGAGGTTATGTCAAAGCTAGATAGCACACAAGTCGTTGTTGCTACAGGACGTTTTGTAGGAGAGGGCTTTGACCTTCCACGCCTAGATACTTTGATATTGGCGTTGCCTGTGTCTTGGAAAGGGTCGTTAATCCAATATGTAGGGCGAATACAGCGTGATTACAAGGGAAAAGAGGAGGTGAAAGTGATCGACTATGTTGATGCAAAAATTCCAATGCTGCTCAGGATGTTCAATAAGCGAGAAAAAGGGTATCGGGCACTTGGTTTTTTATCAGAATCAATAATCCAAGAGCAATTGATTTAGTCTTGGTTTTACCTCGATATCTAACAGGGTTCGATAAACGCCAAGCACTTCTACTCAAGTTACTTGAAGGTTACTTCTGTACAAGGTAATTATTGGACGTGTTGTTTAATTTTTCGGCACTAAGATTTAGACACTAACTTTTAGTGTCTAAATCTTAGTTTTCTTTAAATCATTGAAATTATTTGTTTTTTTAATTTTTTTGGTTGGTTTTTTTTGATGAGACAACCTCTCTGAAGCTGGAGAGAGTGTAATTGTACTATCGTGATTAAGGCATTTTTATGAGCAAGCCGACTTAAATGATAGTGACGTTGCGCTAGATGGAATTATCAACTTGCTCGATTACGGTATCTCTACCAACACAGGCAAGGTAATTTGAAGTAACTGAAGCCCTCACAGAGCAGTTGGAAGAGATCATTGGTGACGAGCAGGTTGACCTAGACGGAAAGTATTAGAACAACCACTATTTGAGGCTGCACAGCATAAAACTGTGCTTTTTAAGCGGCATACGCCGCAGTAACGAGTGATGGACATCATGAACAATAGCTTTCTTGCAGTGTATTCTCTAATTCTTTGCCGAGAATAATCTCAAAGTCAGTAAATACAGCAATAGGGCGGCAAGCGCTGCCTTCTTCCTCGAACTGGATGAATCCTTTTGATGATAAGTCGTCGAGTGTTCGTGAGAGTTCGTGGATATGATGACCGCTAATCTCCGCAAGCTCAGCTAGGATTTCAGGTTTTTCTCTACTGATCAGAAGCATTAGTTCGATATTTTCATTACATAGTAGCTTTGAAGCTTCATTGAGTGACGTGAACCAAAATGTGGGGAGATGCTTGCATTATCCGACTCGTGTTTGGGTATCTCAGGCAAAGGCTGATAACTTTCAAACGCTACTGTGAGAACACTGTTCTAGCTGTTTGTTCTCCCACTAAATACATGATTTAACTCTATGTATTAGGTCTGGTAATTGTGCTTTAATGCATTTTGATGCTTATTAGGAGGAGTTATGGCTCGGAAGAATGATGGAATTATTTGGCATTTGATGGATGCGCCGTGGTGGGTGAGTATTTTGTTCTCAGCAGGCATTTATGTTGGTTTTACATCCTATTGCCTGGCTTGGCGGCTCGCAGTGATAACTTCATCTTCAATGCCATTGGGCCGAATCTCCCGAAAATGGCACCGTATTTTGCTTTTTTGTTTTTAATTCCTGCTCCCATTGCATTCTTTAAGCAGTATCAGCGAAAGCATAATTATCTTGCGACGACGTCTCAAATCAGAGCACACAAAAACACGACTCCGCTCAATTCCCTCAGTTGGATTGAATTTGAAAGCTACATTGGCGAGTACTTTAAGCAGCAAGGCTACGATGTTAAACAATCTTTCTCAAAGCAGGCTGATGGTGGGGTAGATATTTGGTTAACTAAAGACGGCGAGTTAAGTCTTGTACAATGTAAGCACTGGAAAGCTAGAAAAGTCGGAGTTCAAGTCTTAAGAGAAATGTATGGTGTGATGATCGACAATCGTGCTAGCAAAATGATCATTGTAACATCGGGAGATTTTACTTCTGAAGCTATCGCTTTTGCTCAAGAGAAGCGCCTGTGGTTGGTTAATGGTAGCGAGCTAGTCCACTGATTGAAGATGGACGCAGCTTTATGAATAAGCCAGTCATTGGTGAGCCTACACCCGAGCCTCATTCCAAGGTTTGCCCAAACTGCCAGTCTAACCTTGTGATTCGTGTTGCTAAAAAAGGTCGTAATTCGGGTAAAAGTTTCTATGGTTGCTCTGCGTATCCCAAGTGTCGCTACACTTGCGACTGTTGAATGTGAGTGAGGATTCAAGCAGTCTAACCGTATAGAAGGGTGTTCTCAGAACATAAAAGTTAACCTATTGAGCCTAATTTCCAACTGAAAATGCTATTGCGAGAACACTGTTCTCGCTCAAATCATCAAAAACTAAAGTTTGCTCATTTCATTGATAGATAAAAAGCCCTCTCAGTGCAGAACTCTCTGGTGAAAAATGTGTTACCCATTATCTTTCATAAGTGGGTTTGTCAGAACCAATGGGGTAATGAACGTAAGCTCTGAAACACCTTTGCCCCAAAATTAGTTTCGCATACTACAACTCAATTACTCTACGGCTTGTTTTGGAGTACTTTTCATAAGGCGGCTAACCTAGCAGTAAAACTTGATTATGCTCTGTGATCTCGGTAGTTATTACAGGGAAAAGCATTGAGTAAGGAACGTTCCACGCGGTATTTTGGACAAGTACTACCGCCCGTTTGGGGTTAAGCTTGCTAATTTGTCCGATGTATTCTCTGTTGTCTTTGTTGCTAATGAATCCGACGGTGCAACCGATAGAAAGCTCTGCTTTTGACATCCCCTTGATGTTTAGTGAGACAATCTCAGTTTCAATATGGTTAAGATTAAGGTGATAGAAAGGGATCGACCAGCGCTTTTGAGTATCATCTTCTTGAATGTCTACGCGACTACGCCCAATCTTTAAAATTGAGCAAGGGATAGCGTGGTTTCTGACGATACAAAAATAATCCACTTTCATTCCGACTTGAATCTTCCGTTTTAGTTGCTTTGTTCGCTCAGGATCCTCAAGCATCTTTTGTATTGCTGACTGTAATCGGAAAAGCTCGAAATCAGAGGCCGACTCAAGTTCTTCAAAAATCTGTTGGATTTGCATATAACTATCCTGCATAACGGGTGAATCCATATAAAACCATATCAAAGTAAGGATACAGTCTGTGCCGTGTTTAATACGTGTTAGCAGACCTCGTAACACGTCTTTGCCCCAAAGTTTCTTAGAGCAATTTGTTGCGACTCACTATGAACGTAGAAAATTTGAAGGAAGCTATCTTAGCTTTTCTAACATTAAGATACGACAAGAGCCACTAGAAGTGGCTCTATTACGCGCTACCTGCGGTCAATACTCTATGAGCGTAAGAGAACAGGGCTATTTGAATTCATCTATCTACAAGTGGAGCCGAAACCGCGTTTCTTATAGCAAGTATCAGAAGTATATGCTTGTAATCTATCGAATTCAAATCTAGTTGTTCATAAGCTGTGACATCATGCAGGCACTGCTGGCAAACTTATGTCCAAAAATAATTTATAAATTGTTTGCTATAGCCCCTGTATTAGCCATTAAAGAAGCCCACTCATTTCTGGCACGCTGTCGGCTTGCGCTAGCAAGTATTCACACTCTGTTTGGATGAGTGAGACACATAGTTCTATGTGTTCACGCTCTCTATCATCAATTCCTTGATCTTCGGTAAGGTCAATTGCTTCCTTCAGGGCATTTTTTATAGCACCAACGGTTTCTACCATTATGGAAGCCATTTTGGTGCCTGAATAACCCAGCAGAGCGCCGAATTCAGCTAAATCATAGCTGGTGATAGGGCGTTTGAAGTTACCTTTCGGCGGATTTTGAAAGTCTTCACTTTCCCAATCTCCAATCGACATTGCAAAATATTGAGGTATACTGGCGGCACGCCCCTCATCAGCAGACAACTTACCGCTTCGTGAGTTGCGTTTTGTTCCCTCTTGAGCGATAGCTTCTATGTTTACTAAATCATAAAAAGGGGTTAGTTCCAGCCCTTTAGGGGTGACGAAGAAGCTAATATTTTTACCATGGGCATCGTAATTTAGCGTTGCTAGATTAAAGAGCATCCATTGGGTAAGCTTTAGATTGGTGATTACCGTGTCTATGGTTTTGACGCTCAGTAGGCGTGGGAAAGAAACGCCATCACGCATATATACGCCATCGCCTTCATCCCCATTCTGACGCTCGTATTTGTAACCTGGAGGTAAGTCAGTTGCCTGACAGCCATCAATCACATGTTTTCTTTGAACGACATCACGAGTCTCGATATAGGCACGATCGAACCGTTCTATGATCAGTGTCCTAGTCTTGCCAATGCGAGTTAACTCAACATTAGCGACGTCCAAACATGCTAGCTTGGCTAATGTCATGCAAAAGAACTCATTAACAGCAATACATGGTGCTTTACCGCTTTCAAACTTCAGAATGTAGTTCGAACTCAATTTGCCTTCACCAAACCCCCATTCACCACCGCGCTTAAGTAAGTTTAACTTGTTTTGAACACCTGCAACCGAAAGGCGAACCTTACCGTCCCAATACACTAATGGCGCTAGATTTCGCTCCAGTCGTTCTATTAGTTCATCATCAGGTACAGATCTAAAACTGGTTTCCCCTGGTTCTGATTCTGGAACTCGAAAAGACAATGCGCCAGATGTTTCCGCACCAAGCTTACGAATCAGCCCGAATGTATTGCTTTTGGAGATAGTGGTGTTTTGTATCATCTCCTCAAAGGCTTCTCCTTCAGGAAGGAGATTTCTGAGGTAGTTCTCAATACTACGTGGCGAAGCCCGATCATCGAAAGGGATGTGTGGCGAAATTGGGAAACCCGTGTGTTTCCATTTATCTTCATAGATGAATGAGAACTCTGTTTCTGTTCCGACAGGAAGAATCAAACGACCAATTTTGGTACTCGTACCGATAAACACGTCTAACTGTTGTAACTTACTCATACCAACCGTCCTTATTGCTTCTCACGCTGTTTTCAGCTTGGGTGGGTATTTGGCTATGTGGACGAACAAATAGGTTTAAATCGATAAGGCGTAACGATAGCCCTAAGATATCCATGAGGACGAGTACATTGGCAAAGGTGACACTGGTATCGCCTTTTTCTACCTTCATGACGGTTCTACGAGATAAGTTGGCTTTTGAAGCGAGATCATCAATACGCCAGCCTCTATCGGTGCGCTTTGAGCGAATGGCGCTCCCCAGCGTTTCCATGCTGAACTCGGTATTAAAATCAGGCATAGGTTGTGCCTTTACCATCTTACCTTTTTTCATAAGTGCCTTTTAATGTACTTTTGTCATTATTGGGTTCGCCTTAATACATAAGTTCACTATAACTCACTTTTGTCGTGACTGTATAAGAAATTATTTATAAGTGCAATTTAAGTCACTTGTGGTTGGTTTGCGAGTTCAATCTCTCTCTTTGTTCTCTATGAGAGAGCTTTATCAGCCAGAACGACATATTTGGCAACAGCGGAGTATTCAGATTAGTATTGGAAGAAGACGGAGAAGAGTGAGTGATCGGGGCTTACCTGACCCATTACCTGACCCAAAATCGTCAGGTACAAAAAAAGGTTAGTAAACACTACGCTTACTAACCTTCTGGAATATGGTGGCCCCTCGCAGACTTGAACTGCGGACCAATCGATTATGAGTTAGCCACTAACGCAGGAAGTCTAGGAAAACCGAGGTAAATTAAGCGTAATTAAAAACACATTAAAGTATTTACTAAACAGTAGTTTAGCGTAGTTTTGGTAAAGGTGTCAAAACTAGTGACTGTACCTCTAGTGTACCTTTCTTTGTTTATTGTCCTGTAAGCGCATCATAAACCCCGCATTCTAATCGTCTAGCCCGAATAATAAGATCAAACCTCCAACCCAAAGCAGCAAAGGAGATTTGAAATGGCCAAACGACGCACTAACCAAGAATGGCGAACCCTGTTCGAACGCTATGAATCCAGCCAACTATCACAACGATTATTCTGTGAACGTAACGGCCTCAGCCTTTCCACTTTTTATGCTAAGCGCCAACAGTTAAAGCACATCGAAAAACCGAACACGGTTGGCTTTGTTAAAGCAGAAGTCGTTGAAAAGACCACAAAGTATCAAGCCACTCACCTTGCCGTTGCCAATATGACCCTGCTCGTCAATGATGTTGAACTGAGCATCCCACAAGGCACGCCAGCGACCTATCTTGCAGAACTTATCGGTGCGCTGTCATGAAACGTATGCTCAGTGCTCCCGAAATCTATCTCTATCGCGAAAGCGTCGATTTTAGAAAGTCCATCAACGGCCTCGCTGCGATTATCGAAAATGACACCGACTTGCCCTTGGGCAGCGGCGCACTATTCCTGTTCACCAACAAACAGCGCGATAAAGTCAAAGTGTTGTACTGGGATAAAACAGGCTTTGCTCTTTGGTATAAGCGCCTTGAAAAAGCCAAATATAAATGGCCTTCCAAAGAGAAAAATGACGTGTTTACTCTGACTCATTTCGAGCTTGATAGGCTGCTTTCAGGCTTCACGATTATCGGCCATAACCCCGTTAAAATAGAAGATTTTACAATGACTTAATCGATAATATAGTCTTATCCACCAAGCGTTAACGGCATGATTTTAGTATGATAAATGCCATGAAAAAGACGCCAAATATCAACCCAGAAAGCCAAGATGTTGCCGAGCTACAAGCGATGGTGAAAGCGCTGTTGGCGTCAGAAATCCAATTGAAACAAGAGCGCCAATCGCTGCTTGAACAGCTCAAACTTGCCTTCGACCGTCAGTTCGCTAAACGCTCGGATGCGTTAAAGCCTTACAATGAATCCCAAGGTGACCTCTTCAACGAAGCGGAGTGTGAAGCTGCTAAAGAAGAAGAGGTTGACGTTGTCACAACGACCATCACAACGAAGAAACGCGGTAAACGCAGACCACTGCCAAAGAGCTTGCCTCGTGAGGTTATCGAACTCGATTTAGACGACGATGAAAAGCAGTGCGCTTGCTGCCAACATAGTCTGCATAAAATCGGTGAAGACCGCAGTGAAAAGCTTGAGTTCACGCCAGCGGTACTCAAAGTGTTGGAATATGTTCGTCCTAAATATGCTTGCCGCCAATGCGAGCAAACTCAGGACAACAGCCGCATTGTTCAAAAGCCAGCGCCGCAAAGCATTATCCCTAAGAGCTTCGCCACAGAAAGCTTGTTGGCCAATATCATCCTCGGCAAATACCAATACGCGATGCCACTTTATCGACAAGAGTCGTTGTTTACCCAGTCGGGTATCGAACTCTCACGAACCACGATGGCAAGGTGGATTATCCAAGTCAGTGAGAAGTTCGCCCCGCTTTACGCGGCCTTGAAAGCGCACCTACTCGAGCAAATAGTGGTTCAGGCGGATGAAACGCCGCTCAATGTGCTCAAGGAAGACAAGCAATGCTACATGTGGCTCTACTGCTCGGGTGCGGACTCGCCAGATGCCGCACTCCCTAATGTGAAAAACATCGTCTTGTTCGACTACCAAAACAGTCGCGCGAGGTCGTGTCCTGTTGCCTTCTTGGGCAACTATGGTGGGTATCTGCAAACCGATGGCTATGGTGCTTATGATGGGCTTCATCTCATCACCAATGTCGGTTGCTTCGCGCATGCTCGGCGCAAGTTCATGGACGCGAAAAAGCTTCAAGGCAAAGGCAAGTCAGGCAAAGCGGACAAAGCGCTGGCCAAAATCCAGAAGCTTTATGGGATAGAATCCCGCTTAAAAGGTGAGTCTGCAGAAAAACGAAGAGCAGAACGCCAGGTGCATGCCAAGCCGATACTGGATGAGTTATACGAGTGGATGACAACTCAGAAAGTGCTTGAGTCTAGCCCGCTGGGTAAAGCGATAAAATACACGCTCGGTCAGTGGCCGAAGCTGATCCGCTATATCGATGACGGTCACTTATCGATAGACAATAACCGTGCTGAACGCGCAATAAAACCGCTGGTTATTGGGAGAAAGAACTGGCTCTTCTCGACCAATCCCAATGGAGCGGAAGCGAGTGCGATGCTTTACAGTATCGTCGAGACCGCGAAAGCCAACGGCCTTATCCTTTACGACTACATTGTCAAGTGCATGCAGGAGTTAGCGAAAGCGGAACCTGATATCGATGCACTCCTGCCTTGGAACTTCAAACACTAACAATATCGCCCCGTGGGTTCATGGGGCGGATACGTTTTGACATAGCATAATATCATTAAAAATAATGTTGTTATGCATAATGGCGAATAATTACGATATGGTCAATTATTGTCCTTTGGATTTTTGTGCTAACTCAATTTCTCTTTGGCATACTTTGATGATTGGTTCAGTTCTTAACCCTAATTCTTTGTTTTTGCTTCTTTTAAGGGGCTTAAAGTCCAGGAAGTAGTCGAATGCTAGTTCACGAGGACATGTGCGTATGGTGAGTATTTTAAACTTAAGTGGTGATTCTCTCGATAAGATTTGAGCCATAGTATTCAAATAACATTAGAGGGAATGAGGATATAACAGCAACCTTTTTCTCTGGTATGTGTTTTTCAATCTGTGTATTGAAAATAATTAGCTGTTCTATTTGGTTTTTAGGAAGCTCTAATAAATCAGTTATTAAGTAGTTAGCTCTAATTAGATGCTGGTTTATAATTTCCTTCCAAGTTATTAAGTCATATAATCCCCAATTAAAGTAACGAGGATTCAATGTTTCGTTAGTATTTATCCATTTTTTGTATTGATCTAATTCTTCGATGGAATGCAATATCTCTAGAGGTGATTCATTAAATTGGTGCCGTATAGCTTCAACCATCGGATAGCTAACACAGAGAAGCCCTCGGTCTTGTGAATCATTAAATGTTTTAAGCATTTCCGATAGTTTTTCATCATTTGCATTACTACAATGACAGTCATAATCAAAAAATAAGTAAATGTCACTGATTTTACTTGGATCTTCAATAGCAATAACTTTCTCTTCTTCTTGTAAAAGAGGCGTTTTTCTTTTTTTTAATTGTTCAACAATAAGTTCGTATGTATCAAAGAATTCATCTTGAGATACAGATTCAAAAAGTTGATAAATATTGAAGCCATAAGATGCACGTAGAATTACTTTGTCACCGTCATTTAGGAAGTGTTTACATAGATTTTCTGCAATATTTTGCTCGGTTTTCTGACCTTCAAAAATGCATAGTACATAACTACTCATCAAAAGCTCCAGAACGATACATTTTTTCTAGATTGTGCGCTTTTCTAATTTCTCTACTGGTGAGTTGGTGTAGAGGCTTGAGTCCATTTTCTTCGAGAACAAAGTAACAGTCTGGCCGCAGGATATCGTTAGACATTAGCGAGCTGTTATGAGTAGTAATTATAGATTGGCAGTTTGTGCTGGAAATCTTATCTACGATTTTTCTAGACAATGAAAAATGGTAGTAAGCATCAAACTCATCTATATAAGCAAATGAAATTTCACCAGAGGAAAGCTTTAGATACCAGTAGTAAAAGTTTCCCAGAGAAATAGTTCCTGTCGATGCGGCTTGAGAAAACTCTATACTTTTCTTCCCAAAATCAAATTCAATTATTTCTTCTCCTTTGACTCCGGACTGTTTAAGTTTACAACTAACTCCGGATTCATTGAGGAACTTTTCGAAATCTTCAAGTTTACTTTGCTCAATAATAGATTGAGATACTCGTTGCTGAGTTAATGGCTGTCCATAGAACTCTTGTGATTTTGTTAGTGTTCTGAAAAAAACCATACCATCAACAAAGTTTATAAATTTCTCAAATATATTATTTATTTTGTTGTCATCGAGCAAAGCATTTGATTTTAGGAATTTTATAGGTGATATATTTCTTCCACTAAAATCATTCTTTAGAGTTTCTGAACCATCTAGATTAAATGTAGCGAGGTTTGAATTTCTACGATCAAATTCAATTACCAATTTATCATTTATCGATAGTTTCTCATAAATGGTCGTGTCACAATCTTCTTTACCGTATTTATAAATAACAGTATAACCATTAATGCAAAACTCATAGATAAATTCGGCCATGCCAGAATTTAATTTAGCATTTAAATAATTTTGTTTTAGACCTGAACTTATGATGTTATCAGTTAGATGTGCAGTAATATCAAGAATCGCTAGGCCAAGGTTAGATTTACCACCACCATTTACGCCATAAATAACCCCATGCTTCACAGTGTCATTTTCCACAACATGGCTGTTGAACTCATAAGAGCGCTCGCTTTTTAGATCGATTTCAAACCAATCTTCAAAGTTTCTAAAGTTCTTAACTGAGAGTTTTACTAGCATTATGTAATCCAGTGCTGATGGTGATAGTTCTCGCTGACTATAGCACGCCATGTAACAGCCGTAAAAAAATTACGGCTGTTTGTATGCTGGAGAATGTGTAAACTTGGTCACTGGTCCCAGTAAGCCGTACTTTTCTAATAAATTGAACGTCCGTAGGTCCCCGTCAATAAGCTAATGAGCTTTGTTTTATATTGAGATTGTCCTTATCTCTTAGAACGTAGGTGGAGATTAATAAAAATGACATGATAACGAGTCGTTGAAAAACTGCGCTACATCTTCCAGATGCGTTACGTACACGGCAATGTCATTTTTATATTGCATCCCGTACAAAAGCTCTTCTCTTGTTTGGGGCAGTGGTATTTTAGGAATTTCGCCTTTGTTTGAGTAAGGATAACGGCGCAAAGTAAAAACGTCTTTGTTCAATTCAATATCGGCTTTAAGTGAACGCTGGAATTGTTCAGCGTACTTTTGTTCTAGCCAGGCCGCATCTTCTGGATAGTTGACTGTGATTTTATGGTATATCTTTGCTAGATCGTGAACATTTTTCGTGTGTTGGACTTTGTTCGCAACACTTCCATTCCACATGACAGTAGTTTTTATGCTCTTTAGAAAGCATTCGATAGCCAGCGCCAGTAAGATGTAGTGGGAGTTTGAAGTTACGTGATTTTCTTTCAGTATTTGTGCAGATTCGTAGTATTCCCGACCGTATGTAAACAGCCCGAAATCGACCATATTTTCTGTTGTTGAATCACTCATGGTTACCTCTGATTTTTATGTGACTTCGAGCTATACCTCTTTTCCAACTCTTCTCGCATCTTGGCCGACGCATCTTTCATGTCCTGGCGCAGATCTTCAATTTCTTCAGGTGTGAGTGGTCTTGGTCCATCCTGGTCTAGGTAGTCAGAACGAGATGCTCTGGCTTCTTTTTTCTTTCTCAGCTCTTCTCTGGCCCATTTTGACGACTCCTGCATATCGTTCCTCAAGTTGTCCTTTTCGGCTTCTGTGAGGGGGCGTGGTGGCTCTGTATTGGGTGCTTTTCTTTTCATGCTGCGTCTGACTCTCTCGATGAGATGATTTTGGTGGTTTGAGGCGATTACCTTCCTGGCGTAAAAACTATAATCTCACCATATGCTCAGGTGCTCAATATGTGAGCAGATCATGCAGCCAGGTGACCAAGCTACCAATGGGAGTCCAGAGGGGCTTGCCCCTTTGGGCATAGCGCAGCGTAAACCTTCAATACCTACTTAAAAAGTTTATTCATGGCGAGGGACGAGGCATGAATAAACCAGTGATAGAGCTTAACCGTTAGGTTAATGAAGTAACCACTTGTTATACCGGATTCTTTTATCAACTCTCATTTTTTCGAAACGCTTGTAGATACATCAAAACGGAGTCTGTTGAACAGACTCAACTGAGTTATGTCAGAGGGATACGGTGCAAGATTTTAGATATGTTCAGGGTGAAATTTGAACGTTAGCATTGGTGGCTGATTTGAAGGCGTGACAAGTCGACCAAAGCTAATTGGCATGGAAAATTAAGGAGTGCTAATGAGTAGGTGCGTATCTCAAGTCGAGCGGTGTTAAGCCTGTATCAAATTGCCCCTGGAATGATTCTGTTTGTGTGGCTTCGTCCACTATCGCTTTAACTCGCTTCTCCTGGGCCATTTTACTAAAGTAGGTAGGCCATACGTTACACCGACCTGACTTTTTTAACCGCTCTAGTGCATGGTTTCTTTGTTCATCCAGCCAGCCCGACTTCAAACGAAGCTCTTTCATCAGTTTCATGGTTAACCACTTGAGTCCAGCCGTCCCACGAATTTGACCGTCTTGGTTACGAATATCCATGTTGGCACTGTTGAGGTAGCCCGCTTGCGTTAATTTATCGATATAACGAAACCAAGAGGATTCAGGCATTGTTTCGTTATACATTTTTTCATACCGCTTGATCATGGCTCGGTGTTTGACTGGATCATTAAATGCGGTCTTTGGGTAAGTGTTCACCAAGCCCCTATTGACAGAAAAAGTGTGACACTCAGCACTTGATCCACTTTTTACTATTGAGTGATCATTCCAGTGCTTCATCCTGTTTGTTATGAGCAGAAAGAAAGCCCCTAA
>NZ_VHTC01000003.1:0-200723 GCF_013048685.1 Vibrio sp. A8-1 | reverse complement strand
TTTAGGGGCTTTCTTTCTGCTCATAACAAACAGGATGAAGCACTGGAATGATCACTCAATAGTAAAAAGTGGATCAAGTGCTGAGTGTCACACTTTTTCTGTCAATAGGGGCTTGGTGAACACTTACTCGTAATGTAATTAGGTTGCTGGGGGAATAGAACATTCAAAATGGAGCGAACGAATAATGTTTTATTTTCGTTCGAAACTTTTCGGGAATTGTAGGTATGTTGCAAATTATTTCTGTGATGAATGAAGTGTTACAATTAATTTACTCATAAAAACAAATAATTAATTGGTTTTTATGAGTGATAAATAATCGAAATGATGGCATTTTGATCTTTAGTTTTTGCTAATAAAGCTTTGTTTTTATTAGATTGGTTTAATGTGATGCCATACCTGCTCGTTCGAGAGTTCTTTCTTTGCAACGAATCAATGACCAATTTAGTTTGATGATCTGGCGAGAGGATAAAATTTGATGTCCCTCGTAGGAAAATGAGCGTTCAAAGTATGAGCAGTATAGATTTGGAAGGTAGGTTGTATTTTGGAGCATCGATAGTGGTCCTTGACTTGGGTTATCAGTGAATCTTGCTAGCTTTAGGACGTATTGGGTTTGAAAAGATAGCCCATTTTTATGGTGATGGTTGAGTTGGTTGATCATCGTAAAACATCGCCCTAGTTCATGGGTCATTATTAACATCGTCAGTGGAAGGAACCGAACAATGAAACATCGATTAGTCCTGAGTACCTTGTGTATCAGTTTATCTATTCCCTCATTAGCTTTTGCACATGGCTGGGTTGAGTTTCCCAGTGCGCGGCAAAATACGTGCTATTTAGATGGTGGTTTTTGGAGTAACACTATTCCCAATGCGGCTTGCCAAGCGGTTTATGATCAATCGGGAGCGTATCCCTTTGTTCAACGCAATGAAGTGGCTGCGAATGTGGCTCGTTATCGAGATCTCGAGCAGGTGAAAGCAGTGATACCGGATGGTCAGCTTTGTTCTGCCGGTCATGCAGCTAAAGCTGGGTTAAATATTGTCTCTCCTCATTGGCAGAAAACACCGATTCAGCTAAATGAACATCATCAATTGGACTTAGTTTTTCATGCTGCAGTGCCACATAATCCTTCTTATTGGGAGTTTTACTTAACGAAACCAGAGTACGATCCAAGTCTACCTTTGACATGGGACGATTTAGCGTTAATTGATGAGGCGGGGAATGTCGCAGTAGGGGCTGATAGAAAATACCGATTTACGGTCAATTTCCCTGAGGGACGCAGTGGTGATGCGATTTTGTATACCCGCTGGCAGCGAATTGATCCGGCGGGCGAAGGGTTTTATAACTGTAGTGATATCACCTTTGTGGGTGGAGAGGCCCCAACGCCGCCTACTGAACCGAGTGAACCTGAGCAACCGACAGATTTAACGGCATTAGGTTATTTTGTGCCAACAGGGTTTGGACCAGTGGAAAGCGGCGATCATGTCCGATTTCGGACCTTTAACCAACAAGGGCAAGAGCTGACGGATATTCATCTCGAGATTTCAGCCAATAACAGACACACTTGGCCTGTTGAACTGGCGGGTCAGTTTAATCAGCAGCAGGCGGGAGATTGGTATATCGGTATTTGGCACCAAGAAATGAACCACTATATGTTTGATACCAGAAATATCCATACTAACCAAGTGTTTGCGCCACATGGTCAGTTTAGCTACCAATTATCATTACAAAAACAAACACCGCCACCAGTGACCCCTGATAACGCGTGGCAAGAGAGCAAAACATACACCGCTGGTGATATTGTTGTTCACCAAGGGCGTGAATGGACCGCGCAGTGGTGGACGAAAGGAGAAGAGCCGGGAACCACCGGAGAGTGGGGTGTTTGGCGCTAAGATGAGTTAACTTCTTAGTGTGAATCCTGTTAATTGTTTGAAGTAGGCAGCAATATCGTTGCCTACTTCAAGTAGAAAAATCATCAAAATACAGCCAAGTTAAGGAGCGGTAACTCCTTCACCTAGCTTGATATCTCGATTAATAGTGTACTTCCACACCAAGGGTAATCGTTCTTCCTGGATCAGGCATACTAATTACCGCTCCGGGCTGGACTTGATAACGGTCAGTGAGGTTATTAATGGCTAAAAACAGCTGTGTGTTAGGGTTTAAGGCATATTGAGAGTAGAGATCAATTTTATAATCCGCTGGAATATCGATAATCGCACTGGCACCAGTGCCCGCTAACCAATTGCTTGGATTCGACTTACCGGAGTGATAAGAGACCTTGATACCAGTATCAAGGGTATTATTAAAAAATTGCGTGCCAAGATTGAGGTGTATGTTTTCTTTGGGGGGAATACGCGTTGGGGTTAATCCCCAAGCAAAGCCCATAGAATTACAGCGCTCGCTTTCTGCATATGCCGCTTGGTCTGTAGAGCAAATTTTGGTTTCACTGTATAAGGTAGCGGCAAGGTGAGCGTATAACCAAGCATAGTGATATTTGGCGCTCAGCTCCCAACCAGAGAGTTGCATTTTATCGTAATTGGTAAAGGTAAAGTTGGAACGCCATTCAGGCATTCCCGGCGTTTTTGGCAATACCCCACCAGAAATATAATTTTTAATGCTGTTTCTAAAATAAGACGCTGATAGATGAAGATTATCTCCACTCGCTATTGTATCCGTGCTATGCCATTGCACGCCTACCTCGTTATTGAACGATTGCTCAGGTTTGAGAGGGTTGAAAGGATTGTAGCTGAATACCTCATTCGATAGCGTCGTTTCATATAAGCTCGGCATTCGATAAGTACGTGAGGATTTCAAAAATAGCTGGGTACTTGGGGTGAGTTGGTAAGTCAGTTCACTTAGTAAATCCACTTTTTCTTTGTAATCGAGATGTTGCTTGGTTTGGTGGTCAGTGGACTTGGCATTGTGGGCATTTAGCCCCAGTTTTATTTTCAGCGGTGCGTAATTTATATCGGCATTAGCAAAAATATTTTGTGTACGACGCTTACCATCACGTGAAGTCACGGTTTGGGTAAAACGCGTTTGTCCATCTTCTTCAGGCGATAAGCGCTCTTGCTGCTGCGCAAAACCATAAGTTAAACGCACCGGCCAGTCGGTCAGTAAGCTCTCATTACTGACGCTAAAGCCGGAACGGTCATTGCTGTAGCCATGGAAATACTGCTCGGCGTTAGTGCCAACGGCCCAAAGCCCGTTATATTGAGCGAGCTTCGCATCGGTGTACCACACATTGGCGTGTAGATTTAGCCAAGGATGATCAGGCTGATAGTAGTAGTTGGCGGCATAAGTATTGACTTTCGCTGTGCCTAATCCCCACTGAGGCATCATCTCTTGACCATTGGGTAGTGGGTTGCCTTCTTGGTCATAATTAAATTTGTACCAATAAGCGGCCAAAACCTCACCGGCTTTTTGTTCGTGGTAACGATAGGTGAGATCGGCATTATGCGCGGTGCGATTGTTGGTCGCTAATTTTAAGAGCCACGAATCACTTTCAAAGCTGGTGTTAACCACTTCTTGTCCTGGGCCAACCACCGGGTCTTGATAATCGTCATAGCCATTTTTACCGGAAAAATGGTTACCTTTTGAGCGTTTACTATAGGCGAGTACGGTACTGAATAACTCATGTTGATAACCAAGGCCAATCATGGCTGAGCCGTGTTCAAATTTGTATTCAGAGTCACGGTTCGCTAATAAATAGCGGCCTTGTTGACGGTAATCGCCACTGACTTCTGGGGTACGATTATGGTTATTGGCCCGAGCTTTAAATATCACACCAAAAGAGCTGTCATCTTTAATCACATCGTTAATGGTTAGCGTGGTGGCGTTAACCACGCCGCCAACAGCCCCGCTGGCGTAAGGTGAGCTATCCATCGTCGCACCTTGATGAACCGTCAAGGTGCTGAGTAAGTCGGTATCAATATAGGTTCGGTCACTGACGCCTTGGTAACCACGAGAGGTGTGAGTAGATTGCAAGCTGCCATCAATAAAAATCGGTACTCGACCTTCGCCTTGCAAGCCGCGAATGCCAATATCCAATGCGCCAGCTTCATTATGCATATTATTACTTTGTATGCTGGTGATCCCAGAAAAGATATCCGCATTGGCGATACCACGCATTTTGTCTAAATCACTGCGTAATCGTTGATGAGTAGGAATGGGTTGCCCATGTACGGTGATGGTTTCATCGGTTTCTGATGGAGCGGCGGTTTCTGCTTGAGTTGCGCTGGTCAACAGAAGAGGAATAAGAGCCAACAAAGGTTTCAACTGCATAATTTGATCCTTGTCAAAATGAGAGCAAGGATACTGATGCAATTGATAATTATTATCAATACGTTTCACTGAAATAATCTGTGACTTGAATCACATTTTGGTGCTGGTATTTTACCATTAAGTCAACGATTGCGATTTTTGGATTTCTTCATCGACCCACACCAGCAACTGCTTGATCGCTCTTGAGAGTAATTGATTTTGGCGCACGATATAACCCAAACTGGTGGAAGAAAAATCGGGCAGTGGGGTAAGCGTTGTGTGTAATGTCCTTTGCGGATTGACTGAAAACGTAGGGACAATCGCGACTCCGAACCCCGCTTCTGCCCAGTCAATTTGTGCATCCACACTACCGACTTCCATAATGCGATAGTTAGGCAGGTTCAGTTTCGGCAAACTGAGATCGATTAAATCTCGAGTACGAGTATCATGACCCAGCAGAATAAGCGTCGGTTCATCTGCGGTGAGAGGAGCTTGTGAATGCTCGCTCACCGCTAGGCTTTGATTCGCGGCCTGCGCCTGCCACTGCGCAAGTCCATTGCCGATTGCGCACCACTGCACCTCACGTAGCTCGGTAAAACTCAGAGGTGCTTCTTCTTTTTGCGCGATCACAAATCCCAAATCGGCTTTGGCCGTTTTCACCAGCTCTGCCGCTTGTGAAGAGGTGGTATTAAATAATGACAGGTCGATCCCCGGATAGGTTTTACGAAAGAGCTGAAAAGGGCCAATCAAGAGTAAGCGAGAGATGATATCGCTGGCTGCAATGGTTAAGGTGCCCTGATGAAGATGGTTAATGGCATTGAGATCGGCTTGGCAGACTTGTAATTCAAGTAAGGTTTTCTCTGCACTTTGCAATAATCGCTCACCCGCTTGAGTCAGTTGAAAAGGGTTACGTTCAATCAATTTGACTCGCGTTGCTTGCTCTAACTGTTTTAAATGCAAGCTAACGTTGGGCTGTGTCATGTGTAATACCGCGGCGGTTTTACCAAAATGTTGATATTTCGCTAAAGTGACAAAGGTATTGAGCCAGTGAATATCAAGCATGATGGATCCTTAAACGAGAGAGCATTCAGTAAAGGTGATATGGAATTCTTATCAGAGTTATAATAATAATTAATTTTTCATATTTCAATCTTAGGCATAGGATGGTGACACTTGCTTTTAAGGAGAGTAACTCATGTCGTCGATTGTTGTTGTTGGTGCTAACTGGGGTGATGAAGGTAAAGGTCGGATTGTTGATTATCTTGCCGATCAAGCTTCAGCCAGTGTTCGTTTTCAAGGCGGAAATAACGCCGGTCACACCGTAGTTAATGAATTCGGAACGTTTAAATTACACCAACTGCCGAGTGGCGTGTTTAATCCAGATTGTTTGGCGGTACTTGGCCCTGGTATGGTGATAAGCCCTGAGTTATTGTCAAAAGAGATGGCGGAAGTTGAGCAATCAGGCGTATCGCTACGCATGGCGATTTCCGATCGTGCGACTTTGTGTTTGCCTCTCCATGCTTTAGAAGACAGTTTAGAAGAAGCACGTTTAGGCGATCGCGCCTACGGCTCTACTCGTCAAGGCATTGCTCCGGCTTATGGTGACCGAGTGATGAAAAAAGGCATCTTAGTTGGCTGGTTAAAGCAACCTGAAGTGTTACAAGAACGCATTCAATTTTGGCTAGATTGGAAATTGCCTCAACTCAAAGCCCTTTACCCAAGTTTTGAGTTTACTCAAAGCGCGGCGGAAATGGCAGCATGGCTACTAGAGGTTGCTCAGCCATGGTTAGCATCCGTTTGTAATGTCACCGTACCGCTAAAAGCGATTCAAGCTCAGGGCGGAAACTTGTTGTTTGAAGCCCAGTTGGGTGCTGGCCGTGATTTGGTGTACGGAGAATATCCTTGGACAACATCCTCTCATGTAACTTCCGCTTACGCAGGTTTGGGCGGTGGTTTACCCGCATTGCGTCCAGAGCGAGTGATTGCCGTGGCGAAAGCCTTTAGCTCATCGGTTGGCACTGGCACCTTGATCACCGCGATGGAAGAGCAAGATGCGTTTCGTGAAAAAGCCAACGAGTTTGGCGCGACTACTGGTCGTCCACGTGATATGGGCTATTTTGATGCCGTAGCAACCCGTAATGGGGTTGAGCTACAAGCGGCCACCGAAGTCGCTTTGACCAAAATTGACTGCTTAACGGGCTTATCTGATCTGAAAATTTGTGTCGGCTATCAAGGTCATCACAGCGAAAACCCGATTTGGCCACAAACGGCAGCCCTTGCGCCTATTTATGAGCAAATGGAAAGCTGGCAAGAAGACATTACCGGTTGTCGCACTTTTGAAAGCCTGCCGCTTGCGGCTCAAAAGTACGTACTACGGATTGAAGAGCTACTGCAAGTGCCGGTATCGATGATTTCGGTGGGGCCTGAACGTGAGCAAATGATTTTACGTGGTTAAGAACCACTAATAAAGCTATCAGTCTCCCAGCACTTGCTCTGCTCGGGAGACTTTTTGTATGCTGTCACCTCCAATGACTCACCGAGCCTAATTGACATCATGTTAGAAAAAGAAAACCTACTCAAACTCGCCAGAATACCCATGCCTTTTGGAAAATATGCTGGTAGGATTTTGATCGATTTACCTGAAGAGTACCTACTGTGGTTCGCCAACAAAGGTTTTCCCGAAGGCGAGTTAGGCCAACTGCTTCAGCTGTGTCTGGCATTAAAAATCGAAGGTTTGGATAGTGTCGTTAAGCCACTTAAGCATAAACACTCGGACTGTTCATGAGCACACTACACGATTGCGCCCCGAAGATTTTGCACGATACAATGCTCTATCCGCATCAAAATAAGCCGTCTCTATTGGATTATCTTTAGCTATATCTAACAATGAAATCCCGATGCTTACCGTAATACTCACCTCTTGTGGAAGGCATGGAAAGGTCAGTTCACTAACGGCTAAACGCAGCTTTTCTGCATGTTCTACGGCATCTTGTAATGAAATATTCGGCAGCAGTACCATAAACTCCTCACCACCAAACCGCGCGACCGCATCACCTTCTCGAATATTTTGATTTAAGCTATGAGCAACGCAACAAAGTACTTGATCACCGATTGGGTGTCCGTATGTATCGTTAATTCTTTTAAAATAATCGATATCAATCAGTAAGATTGCAGAGACACCTTCTACCTTACGTAATCGAGTTAATTCTAACTGAATAAGCCCTGATAGGTATGCGCGATTAAACAGCCCCGTTAGGCAATCAGTACCTGCTTGATATTCAAGATGGAGTGTCTTCTCATCTACTTTGTGCCGTGCAAGCATAATAGAAGCAAAAATCACTAAAAATAGTAATAGGCTAAGAGAGCCACCCAGAAGTGCACTACTTTTTAAACTTTCATTGATGCGAGACTGAATGGATTCGGCAGATTTTTCTACCACTAACCAAGTATTCCAAGTATCCATAAAGCGTATCCAGAGTAATACCTCTGAATCATCTCTATTAGCAAAATTTAATGCTATGCCGTCTCTGTTTTTATCAAGAAAGTTGAACTCTATATCCCACAGATCGCTTAAGTTAAGCTGGTCCGCTAATAACTGTCGGTTTCTTGCATAAACCAGTTGACCATCTAATCGTGCTAGATAAACGTCAAAACCTTTAAGGCGGCCATAAGTCATCAGCAGATTACTAAAATCTTCGGTATCGACTCCCACGCCAGTAAGACCTAGAAATTCGCCATTATGATCAAAAAGAGGAGCATTAACCCATATGTGCAACTTATCTTCTTCAGCGTAATACCATGTATCTATATTGATATCTCGTAAGGTTTCACGATAAAGATAATACCATCCATCTCGTGATACATTATTGGGATCAAGTTTTATGATTCGCTGATCATCTGAGTAGTAAGTCTCGGAACGATCACTGACTATGCTAGCATCCGCTAAACGAAATCGCAGACTAATGTCACGTAAGAAAGTACGTAATATATCAATATCTTGTTCGCCAGCTAGAATCCAGTCACGTATAAAATTATTATGCTGTAGTTCACCACTAATTCGATGATATTCGCCAGCTGTTCTATCGACGCTTGCCGCTAATGCCATACCTATGGAAGGTAATTCATAGTGTTGGATAAAGTGTTTAACTCTACGACTATCTTGCCAAGCATAAAAACTCGTGAGTACTAGGAATGCTAGAAACACCACCAAGCTTAGCGAATGAAATAGGCGATCTTTCATTACGTAGAGTCCAGACAAATATCATTGATGATTTTCATCCTAGTATAGAAAATCTAAATATCCTATTTTGATAAAAGCAACTTGTAGGGCGGTTCAAGATAAACTCGTTTTTAAGAATGGATCAAGAGATGGAATCTATTACAATCGTGATGCTTTAAGAACTTATGGTATGTGGAGCTATCGTTCTTATCCACTAGAATCTCGCTAAGTGCACGTTGTGTAATTTGTTGTTGCCGTGCTGGTGGTGACAACAAATTACATTCAATTCAGCATGAGTTGACTTGGGGCATTTGGATAATGAGTAGGACTTGACCTTGCGTGAATCATAAAGGTAGTGAATAAAGCAATTTATAAGAGCTTGGTTTGGCTGATCGCTCTATCAAATAGTTCTTCGAGAAGCGATAAATTGCCGTGATAGCCTTGAATATTGGCTTCAATCCAGTGGTCTTTGGATACTTCAGGCCAATCCAGTTCATACCCTGCCACAAAGACTAACTCTTCAAAGAAAAATCGCGTTGCTCTGCCATTACCTTCGCGAAAGGGATGAACGATATTAATTTCACAGAAAATATCAGCAATAAGGCGCACAAACGCAGCTCTATCGACACAGTTACGTAGCTGAGGAATTCGTGCCAGCTGGCGGTTTAGCTCTCTTTCAATATAGAGACAATTACAAAAGCGCGTCGTGCCCTTGCTAATATCAACATCGCGATAGTTTCCAGCCCATGAGTAGACATCTTGAAAAAGTACCCAATGCAGGGTTCGAAAGTGCTCAACGTCGAATTGCTCTAAAGTAGAAAGGTGGCTGACGTAGTGGATATATCGGTATTCAGAAAAGGCGGTTTCCGCCACATGCAGTTCATCACTGCCTTGAATATTCAGTTGATTTTCGAGTGTCTCCGAGTCGGGATAGCAATAATGATCCCGACTGACGCCGTACTTATCTCGCATATTGGCGCTTTAGTGCTTCTAGAGTTGAGGGTTTACCACTAGCGATTAGCCCCTCATAGGATGCGCTAACTTTGAAATTACTCAGCTTGGGCACAAATTTTCGTTCCACAGAGCGCTCTGGAATATCAATTTTGGCATGACTATTCTGCATATATTCTCTCAACCTTATGATGTCACGTTGTCAGTGTAATGGTGTGGCTAATCAGGATCAAATGTTAAACGTAAGATTGCTTTGGTTAGATGATCGCAGAAAAACGATTTACTCATCAGTATAATACTGCACACCAATTTGAATTCGTGGTCTATCATTGGCCACTCGCCAGCGGTTGGTATCACGCAGTGAATAGATACAGCCGCAGTACTCTTGTTGGTAAAAACGTTCTCGCTTAGCCAGTTCAACCATGCGACTCGCTCCACCTTGCTTGCGCCAGTTGAATGTCCAGTAAGTCAGGCTTGGGTAACGTGCTGCAGCGCGTTGACCACAGTCATTAATTTGCTGCATATTTTTCCAACGCGAGATCCCTAAGCAACTGGTGAAAGTGTCAAACCCATTTTCATGGGCGTACAACGCAGTGCGTTCAAAACGCATGTCAAAGCACTCAGTGCAGCGAATACCGCGCTCTGGCTCCCATTCCATTCCTTTTACCCGTTCAAACCAGTTTGGCGCGTCATAATCTGCGTCTATAAACGGAATACCCAGTTTTTCAGCAAAACGAATGTTCTCTTCTTTACGGATCAAATACTCTTTTTCTGGATGGATATTCGGGTTATAGAAAAAGACGGTAAGTTCGATTCCCGCGTTAACTATTCGCTCCATTACATCGCCAGCGCAAGGGGCGCAGCAAGAATGAAGCAGGACTTTATTGGATACATTGGGGGTTTCGAGAACGATAGTTTGTAAAGTGGACATAAGCCTAAAGACATGAGGGTGAATAAATAATGTTAACGTATTGTACCAATATGCAGCCAGTTTTCTAGCGATTAATGATAAGTCTAAAAAGTGGATGAAATCGGGATCTTTTTTGATTTTTGCTGTTTAAATATAACGATACTTTATGTTTATATTCAATTTTTAATCAAATGCGAATCCAAGTAGTGATAATTGTTTTTATTTAACATTATCATGCTGTTTTTATTGGTTTTTATTTTATTCATTTATCATGCTTATGGTTGTTTTTTTATGGAAATTATAGACGTATTGTGTAAAAAACTTGTGCTATGATTCATCGTCGATGAGCAGAGTGTTTTTGTGGAGTTCTATAATGAATCGTAAAACCAGCGCAGCACTCATTTCGGTGGGTTCTAATAGTACGTTAATTGTGATGAAAATGACGGTGGGGATTTTTAGTGGCTCGGTGAGTATCATTTCAGAGGCCATACACTCTGCCATGGATCTTATTGCCGCATTAATTGCGTTATTTGCCGTTAGTACCTCCGATTTACCACCAGACGACAATCATCCTTACGGACACAGTAAAATTGAGAACGTTTCAGGCGTATTAGAAGCGTTATTGATTTTGGGTGCTGCAGCATGGATTGTCTATGAAGCGATCAGTAAGCTGTTTAATCCTCAGCCAGTCAGTGCGATAGGGCTAGGCGTAGTCGTGATGTTAATTTCTGCTCTGGTTAACTTATTGGTTTCAAGACACCTTTATCGCGTAGCGAAAGAAGAAGAATCAATCGCGCTACAAGCGGATGCTCTGCATTTAAAAGCGGACGTATTAACCTCACTCGGTGTTGCGGCGGGGCTATCAGTGATGTTAGTCGCCGGATACTTAGGTTATGACTGGTATTTTATCGATGCGATTGTGGCCATCTTTGTTGCGGTATTTATTTCTCGTGAAGGGGTGAGTTTGTTATGCGAAGCGTTTCGTCCTTTATTAGACCATAGTATCTCGGACGAAGAGTTAGCGCTGACTAGTCAAACCATTAAAAGTGTTTGTGGGCCAGAGATGAGCTTTCATCAGTTACGTACTCGTTATTCAGGCCGTCGCCGTCATATTGATTTTCATCTTACTGTACCTAAATCGATGTGTGTCGATGCTGCCCACCAACAATGCGATAGAATTGAAGCGGCGATCATGGCTGTGCTGCCTAATGCTGAGGTGTTGATTCATGTAGAGCCCGATTATCGCCATTCAACGTAAGGTGTTGTGAGTCGTCAATCGGTCGGTATTTGTAATTAACGGTTGCTACCCAATAGTAAAGGCCTCAAAATGGCGGACTTTGCGCGGCGGTGCCGCGTTGTTTATTTTATTACTATTGAGAATCATATATGGGTTTTACCTCGCTCGGTCTTTCTGCACCAATCCTTAAAGCTATTGAAGAGAAAGGGTATAACACGCCTTCGCCTATCCAAGTGCAGGCCATTCCTGCGGTATTAGAGGGCAAGGATGTCATGGCAGCAGCTCAGACTGGCACAGGAAAAACAGCTGGCTTTACATTGCCTATTTTGGAGCTTTTATCAAAGGGTCCAAAGGTTCGCGCCAATCAGGTGCGCGCTTTAATTCTTACCCCAACACGTGAGCTGGCTGCGCAAATTCAAGAAAGTATTCTAGTCTACGGTCGTTATCTGCCATTAAGCAGTGCCGTCGTCTTTGGTGGAGTGAAAGTTAACCCACAAATGCAGCGGATGTGTAAAGGGGCGGATATTTTAGTGGCTACCCCAGGTCGATTGATGGATCTGTATAACCAAAATGCGGTCAAGTTTGATCAACTGGAAATCTTGGTCTTGGATGAAGCGGATCGCATGTTAGACATGGGCTTTATTCGTGATATTCGTAAGATACTGAAACTATTGCCAGAAAAGCGTCAGAACTTATTGTTTTCGGCAACATTTTCGACCGAGATTCGAGAGCTTGCTAAAGGCTTAGTTAATAATCCGGTTGAGATTTCAGTCAGCCCTGCCAATTCAACAGCAAGAACTGTTGAGCAATGTATTTATCCGGCTGACGTGAAAAAGAAACCAGCCATGTTGGTTAAGTTGGTCAAAGAGGGTAATTGGCAACAAGTGTTGGTGTTTATGCGGACTAAACATGGTGCGAACCGTTTAGCGACCTATTTAAATGAGCAAGGATTAACCGCGGCGGCAATCCACGGTAATAAAAGCCAAGGCGCACGTACTCGAGCGTTAGCTGACTTTAAAGCGGGCGATATACGTATTTTGGTCGCTACCGATATTGCTGCGCGTGGCATTGATATCCCTCAATTGCCACAAGTGGTCAATTTTGAGTTGCCTAAAGTCGCTGAAGACTATGTCCATCGTATCGGCCGAACTGGCCGCGCTGGAGAAGTGGGTAAAGCGATCTCATTTGTGTGTGAATTGGAAGCACCGGAGTTATTTGCGATTGAACGTTTAATTCAAACGGTATTACCTCGAATGAGTTTGGCCGGTTTTGAGCCCACTAATGTTGTCCCTGAATCGAAGTTAGATGGTCGTCCGCTTAAACCTAAAAAGCCCAAAAAAGTGAAGAAGCCGACAGCGACTCAGCAAAATACGGGTCATCGTGGTCAAACGTCCGGTGAGGGACGCCCTGCGAACAAATCCAATCCTAATTCAGCGAAAAAGAGTCCGTCACATCGTACTCGTCGCCCATCATCAGCAGTCAAGACGCCGGTCGTTAAATCTGCTCCTCGATCTGCTTAAATCCGATTGATGAAAGTCGCGCACTGCACTTTATGGAGTGCGCGATTTAAAAAATGACGGTTATTTAGCGATTTAGCCTTTAGTGTATTAACCTTAGTGATGAGTGTTTTCACGTAAAAGGTGATAAGGATATGCAAAAATACACACAACTGGCAGTGGTGCTTGGGGCGTTTTTTTCTGGTTCTGCGTTAGCGGCGAATGCTGTCGCTGATGCGCGAGGGAATGCAATGGGTAATACTGGGGTGACCACCTCTGATTATCTATTAGCGCCGTTTTATAACCCAGCGTTAACCGCGGTTTATCGTAGTCGAGATGATTTTGGCGTGCTATTACCCGCCGTCGGTATTAACCTGCGCGATAGCGATGATAATTTATCGACGATTGATGATTTACAAGATGTGATCAAAGCGTTTGAAGCTGGTGATACTTCACAAGCAACGCAAGATCGATTGAATCGTTATTTAGATGACTTAAATAACAATAAACCTTTTGCGGTGTCGGGTGGTTTAGGTGTTGCGGTTGCCATTCCGATGAACCGAGTTTCATTAAACTTTTTTGCGCGCGGCTATGTTGAGATCCTCGCGAAAGCGCAGATCAGTGATGATGCCGATCCGGTCAATCGCTATCAAGACTCTAGTGTTGATCTCATGGCCTTTGGTTATTCCGAATACGGGCTTGCAGTGGCGAAAATGGTGCAGTATCGCGGCCATCAATGGGCTATCGGTGTGGCGCCGAAAATCCAACAACTCAAGACTTATCAACAGAGCTTAAGTGTTAAAGAATTTGATTTAGATGATTATGATCAGAGTGAAACCAGTGACAGCGCTTTTAACCTCGATTTAGGTGTCGTGTGGTTAAAAGATAACTATCGCGCAGGTGTGGCGGTAAAAGATCTGTTTAGTCAAAAAATCACGACATTTAATGGCATCAATCAATACAAATTGGATACTCAAGTTACCGTCTCGGGTGGTTATGTAACGGATGCTTTCACCGCTGCTGTGGATTTAGATCTCACCAAACAATCTCGTTTTGACGGCAAAGGGGATGATACTCAGTTTTTACGCTTTGGTATTGAAGGTAATGCATGGCGCTGGGCACAACTACGTGCTGGCTATGAGATTGATTTAGAAAGTAATCTTGATAATGCTATTACCGCGGGTATTGGTTTTAGTCCGTTTGATGTGGTGCGTTTTGATTTAGCCGGGAACTACGCTGGTAAACATCAGATGGGGGTAGCGGCTAACCTTTCGCTGACTTTTTAATCCGCCGCTTTGAAATGTATAACCGCTTCAGGTCTACTCGACTTTTGAAGCGGTTTTTTTAATGATTATTTCAGAGCTCTATCGATCATCTGATTAATAAACTGATAATGATTTTTCACTTCATCGCTCACATGTCTTGAGAGACGCATTTTACGAATCGCGTGGAGTTGAGCTAAAGCCTCAGAGCGAGTCACAAAATCGTGCTCACTTTCATTCTCTTTATCAAGATTTGCGATCACAATCAGGCGTTGTACATAACTGACCTGCAGCATTTGACTGATGCTGTTGACTTGTCTGGCATCGACAAAAATAGCGTTAGTTAATTCACTGAGCATCTGATTCACACTGTATTGATTACCATACAATCGACTATCGCTGAGACGCATCGTGACGTTAGGATGCAATAGATGATCGAGGATCATTTGCTGCATAGCAAAAAGGCGTTGGTGAGGCTTCGGATCCTCATTGATACCGTATCGAGCAAACCCGCGTCGTTGAGGCTGCATATAATTGAGTAGCGGCATCATTTCTTGTAAGACATCGGGGGCAAAGACATAGTTGGCTAAAGTACGCATTGCGCGCTGTTGGTCGGCAAGCGCAACCGGAGTGAATGGTTTGACTTGTGGATCTTGTCCAACCACCGCTCGCTCAACATAAATACCACCGATATAGCGCGAAACAACATTGGCTTGATTGAGATAGTGATTAAAGAGCACATTAGCGCTAATCAACAGTTGTTGATGGGATTGACCAGGTACGCGCGCCGTTTGCAATAATTGAGGGTAGGTGTGCTTAATCAGCTCAAAACGTTGTGTCGCATAGGTGATAGGGTCCGAGCTGTGTGCGCCAATCATTGCCCGAGGGTCGATGTGGACGCCAGGAAAACGCATGTCATCTGCATCGTTAGCAAATGCCAATTCAGGCTGATGGGAACGCTGTAAAATACGTTCTAGGCGTTGTGACTCTTGTTCAGGGTCTGCAAGTGCGGGAGAGTAACCATATTCAATCGCCCAGATATCGTAAGGCCCAGGTAAGTAACTGTAATAATCACCTTGCGGTTTACCTACGGGGGCTAAGTTAATCGGTGCGTAATCCATTACCGACCCCGACAATACCCCTTTAGTGAGCGACTTATCGTGAATTTGTTCATTATCCCATAAAGAATGAGACTTCATATTATGATTCAGCCCCAAGGTATGCCCGATTTCGTGCATCACTAAATGGCGTAATCCTTGCTGTAAACGTTCATTGTCGGCAAAGGCTTCTCCGGTCGGCAAACCATAAGTTGCTCTTGCCATCATTAACCCTTGCTGTAGAGAATGGGCGGCAGAGCAATGCACTGGTTGTCCGTTAATGATATGAGTGTGCGTTTGCTGAGTGGGAGTCACAGGCGCGAACACTTGCTCGGTTAACCAAACATTAGACAGAAAAATATGCTCTAGCATGATGTTTGCGGCAATAATTTCACCGGTTAAAGGGTTCGCCAGCGAAGGACCATAACCACCAAACAGAGGTTGAGGAGAAGAGGTCCAGCGTAGCACGTTATAATTAATATCTCCCGCTTCCCACTCGGCATCATCCGGTTGCTCTTTGACGACCAGTGCATTTTTAAATCCTGCAGCTTCAAAGGCGATATTCCATCCTTCTACTCCTTGACGAATCGCTTCTCGCCATTCATGAGGTGTCGTATTTTCTATCCACCACACAATGGGTTCTACGGGTTCTGAGAGATCTTGCTCTGGGTGTTTTTTCTCCAAGTGCCAGCGATTAATCACATCACCATAAGGTGCCCAACTGCTATCGGTCATCCGATCAAACGATTGAGTAAAGTAGCCAATCCGTGCGTCATCGGCGCGCGGTTGATAGTCATTCTCAGGCAGTGCAATCAATGAATGTTGGAGACGGATTTGCGTGATCCGCGCATCGGCTTGAGCCGTAGAGCTCTCTTGTGGCTCATTGTTTAAGAATACATAGTCGATCACCACGTCGACATTACGCGGATAGACACGCTCTGCGCTAAAACGCGAGCGATGTTCAAGCAGCTCTCCCATCATGAACCCTGATCCTGATGAACGTCTGTCGAGAGTTGGCGTCAGTTTATGCAGTGCATCACCGATGAATAATCGATCCGCGCTGAGTAGGATTTGTCCTTCTTCTTCGGCAATGATTGGTAGGGTTGCCAGTGTCGCTTGACTAATATTCGCGTTGGCTGCGCGGGAAAGAGGGTTATTGGGGTCAAATTGAAAACGAGGATTCAACGCAACGATATCAATTCTATCGAAATAACGGCGAAATTCGATGACGCGAGTTTCACGAAAGTTGCCCCGAAAATGTCCTGCTTCAACAATACCATCCAGACTTTGGGCGAGATAAATCATTGGCTGGTTGAGCTGTGATTCATTGATGGCAAATAACGTTTCACCGGTAGTTTGGTCGCGATAAAAAGTAAGGAAACCTTCTTTATGACTCATGGTTTCAACAATACTGCTGTAACTCATGGAATCATCGGTAGTAGGCTCTTCAGCCCATAGCGGTGAGGAGCTTAATAGTGCTCCAGCGAGTAGCGCGGTGACTAAACGTTGACGAGAATGCATTATCATGCGGTAACGGTCCTTTATTATTGGAGGATATACCCTTCCTATTGGAGACGGTAGCGGTGTTTGCCGTGTGCCTTTACCCTAATCACCGAGTGATTTGCGTATAGGGAATGACTAGACTGGCTAACTACCTGCAACGTCAAGTCGATAGACGCACAGGCAACCACACACTTCAAACCTAGCTCATTGAATAGTCGCGAGTATTGAGCTTGGCTATCAGACCATTATGCAACAATAAAGTTTATTTATGGAGAGTAGAAAAGAGTAAATCATGAGGTTCCCGATGCAATAGCTGGCAAAACCCAGTGGGTAATCCAGTCGATCATTGAGCGTAGAAGGGGGAAGATTAGATAAGATCTCACTTGCTCTCAAAGGGGGGCGATTAAAAAATAAATGGGAGAGATAAGATAATGAAGAAGGGCAAAGCCCTTCTTCATCAAGAGATTTACAGTGAAATAAACAAACCAGCCAAACAAGCACTCATTAGGTTAGCAAGAGTGCCAGCAATCACGGCTTTCAGGCCTAAATTAGCCACTTCTGCTCGACGTTCTGGTGCCATAACCCCAATCGAACCAAGCTGAATCGCGATCGAACCAATATTGGCAAAGCCACATAAAGCAAAGGTAATCACCACTTGGCTGTACTCAGACAGTGCATCTTTATGTTGGATAAAATCAATAAAGGCCACAAACTCATTCATGATCACTTTTTGACCGATGTAAGAGCCCGCTTGAATCATTTCATGGGCCGGGATGCCGAGTATCCAAGCCAGTGGTGCAAATAGATAGCCAAGTAAGAGCTGTAAAGTGATGCCTTGTAAACCAAACAGCTCAGCAAAGCTCTCTAACCCAGTATTGACCATCGCGATCACGCTGACAAAAGCGATAAGCATGGTTCCGACCGCGACCGCCACCTTCATGCCATTCATTGCGCCGCTTGCGAGAGCATCAATGACATTACTTTGTTCGCTACCATCAATGTGTACATCGGTCTGATCGCACGGTTTTCCTGCTTCAGGGACGATGATTTTCGCCATGAGCAAGCTACCTGGCGCCGCCATAAAGCTAGCGGCAATCAGATATTTTAGCTCAATACCGAGCCCTGCATAGCCTCCGAGCACACTACCCGCTACAGAAGCCATACCGCCAGTCATCACCGCAAATAGTTCTGAGCGGGTTAATTTAGGCAAAAAGGGACGTACTAATAGCGGCGATTCACCTTGTGACAAGAAAATGTTGCCTGTAGCGACTAAAGACTCGGCTTTGCTGGTGCCTAAAAAGCGCTGGATCCCGCCGCCTAACCAAGCGATGACTTTTTGCATAATGCCTAAATAGTACAGCGCAGAGATCAGCGCGCTAAAAAAGATAATGATCGGCAAAACACGAATTGCAAAGATAAACCCAATATTGGCTAAATCACCAAATAAGAAGGCGATGCCTACATCAGCAAAGCCTAACAGACTTGCAACCCCTTGACTGAGCGCACCAAGGGCGGCTTGTCCCCAAGGAAAGTACAAGACCAGTGCAGCAAAGCTGACTTGCAGTAATAGCGCCCGTGAAACCGTTTTCCAATTAATAATCGCGCGTTTCTCAGAGAGCAGATACGCCAAAGCGAGCAAGACCAGCATGCCCAATAAGCTAAAAATAATTGTCATAATTTTTTTCGATGTCGTGAATGAATGGAAAGAGAGTGGGTGTCATGTTTATAAAAGGCGGGAACAGGCTACGGCACTGGCTAGCAGTGTAGGAGGGAAGTAATGACCTAAGCGGTCGCCGTTGTCTGTTCATAAAGCACCTTTACAAGCAAAGTTAACGAGCTGGTCCTATCCTAGGGTCGTTCACTATTCCATATGACGGCTTGTATTGGTGAGTTCGGATGCACACCGAGCGCGGAGTATAGCGGTACAAAAAGAGATTTTCATCACATTTATTCAATTAATGGATGCGCAGTTTCGATTCTTTCACCCATTAAGCTAAGTAATCGGTTGCTTTGAACATTCCCTGCCATATTTTTATTGGGTCATCATTTCATGATATTTCTATATAAAAGCGTTATCTCTGAAATAACGCCTTGCTAAGCAAAATAATCAATGAAGAGAGTAACGAATATGTAGCATGGCTATGCATTAATAATGATTAAATTTTCTTTTTCCAACGTTCGATTTGTATTCATCGTAGAGTAATTATTGAACCAATAGATTTAGATAGAGGAGGGGAAATAAGTATAAATAGCTTAAATCATTGTCGTTATTTATCGAGATAATGTATTTACTTTTCAGTCTATTAAGTTAATTTTTGTCTTGTATATGGTTGGTTTTTTGTTAAAAGTGTTGATATTTTTCTTTATTTGAATTTACTATGTAAACACGACAAAGTTAATCAATGTTTAGCAATAACCACCAAGTTTTAAATAAATAGTAGCACTTTTGGATAATAATCCTTACTTGTTAGCATAACGTGTCAAAAATAATGCATTTTTAGTGATGAGTAGACAGTAAGAATTATTTGTGTGGCTATTTTGCATGGTTATGTTCTTCGCTTACGAACAAGAACATCGCCCATCACAACAAGGATTCAAGTTATGATGCTTATTCGCCCAGTGACTAGGGATGACAAACTCGCATTGCTAGCCTTAGCTAAAAAAACCGGAGTGGGATTCACTTCGTTACCTCATCATGAACAGCGTTTAGCGCAGCGAATTGAAAGAATGCTGGCGACTTGGCAAGGAGAAGCGCCGCTGCATGATCAAGGTTATCTGTTTGTCTTGGAAGAGACAGAAACTCAGCAAGTGGTTGGTGTGAGTGGTTTAGAAGTGGCGATTGGTTTAAATGAACCGTGGTACGATTTTCGGGTTGGGACTTTGGTGCATGCCTCCAAAGAGCTGGATGTTTATAACCAAATGCCGACCTTATTTTTAAGTAATGATCATACGGGATGCAGTGAGCTGTGCACACTCTTTCTCGATCCTGATTTTCGATTAGGTAAACATGGCCATTTATTATCGAAAAGCCGGCTGCTGTTTATGGCCAGTTTCCGAGAACATTTCACTGATAAATTGATTGCTGAGATGCGAGGCGTCTCTGATGATAGTGGCCATTCACCGTTCTGGGAAAGCCTCGGCCGACGATTCTTTTCGATTGATTTTAGCCAAGCGGATCATTTAACGGGGATTGGCCAAAAGGCATTCATTGCCGAATTAATGCCAAAACATCCTCTGTATGTCGATTTTTTATCGGAGCCTGCTCAGCAAGTGATTGCTAAGGTGCACCCTAACACTGAGCCTGCGCGTAAAATTCTTGAAGATGAAGGGATGCGTTATGAAGGCTACATCGATATTTTCGATGCCGGCCCGACTCTGGAAGCGTACATTGATGACTTACGCATGGTTCGTGATAGTGAGTTATGTGAGGTATTGATCAGTGACTCGCCACCACAAGGGGAGGCTACATGGTTGATTGGTAATCTTAATTATCACCATTATCGAGCGATGATCAGTAATGCGCAATACGTTGATCAGCAAATCTCGCTGACGGCTGAGCAAGCGGATCAATTACAAGTACAGCAAGGTGATAAAGTCAGAATTGCCCCATTATTTGCGCAGCCGCGCGTGACCGCGAGTTGTTAATTTCCTCTTTTAAAATCAATAATAATAAGGACGTTGTCTATGTCAGCTTATGAAGTGAATTTTGATGGTCTGGTTGGGCTTACTCATAATTACGCAGGACTGTCGTTTGGTAATGTTGCGTCAACTTCAAATAAAAATGCGGCTTCTAATCCACAGCTAGCTGCGCTGCAAGGGCTCAGCAAGATGAAAGCACTTCATGATATGGGGTTTGTACAGGGCATATTACCTCCCCAAGAACGCCCTTGTATGGCGACTTTGCGTGAATTGGGTTTTAGTGGACGCGATGAGCAAATACTGGCTAAAGTTGCCAAGCAAGCTCCGCAGCTTTTAGCCAACGTAAGCTCCGCTTCATCGATGTGGGTCGCTAATGCTGCGACGGTTTCTCCTTCGGCAGATACAGCTGATAACAAAGTTCACTTTACGGTTGCTAATCTGAATAATAAATTTCATCGTTCAATTGAAGCCACGACAACCCGCCGAGCACTGCAAGCGGTATTTTCTTCTGCTGAGCATTTTGTCCACCATGCTGCGCTGCCTCAGCAAGCTCTTTTCGGTGATGAAGGGGCGGCAAATCATAATCGGTTATGCCGTGATTATACTGCGCCTGGAGTTGAGCTGTTTGTGTATGGTCGTCAAGCATGGGGAGGAGCCGTTGAACCACAGCGTTTTCCTGCTCGACAAACTCGTGAAGCGAGTGAAGCAGTGGCACGGTTGCATCAATTAAACGCTGCGCAGCGAGTGTTTATCCAGCAAAATCCAGCGGTGATCGACCAAGGGGTTTTTCATAATGATGTGATTGCGGTTAGCAATGGACCGGTATTGTTCCATCATCAGCAAGCGTTTCTCGATCAAGCGCGTGCTTTTGCTGAGCTAGAGCAAAAACTGAATGCTTTAGACAGCCCATTTATCCCGATTGAAGTTCCGACCGAGTTAGTTGCGGTGCAAGATGCGGTAGACAGTTACTTGTTTAACAGCCAGCTATTAACCAAAGCCAATGGCAAAATGCTGATTGTCGTTCCTGAAGAGTCTCGTCAAAACCCGCGAGTGTGGGCGTATCTGCAGCAATTGATCACCAGCGGTGGACCGATTGATGAAGTTAAGGTGTTTGATCTGCGCGAAAGTATGTGTAACGGCGGTGGTCCGGCTTGTTTGCGTTTGCGTGTTGTTCTCAATGCATCAGAGCTTAAAGCCACTAACTCCCGATGCTTAATGGATGATCAACGTTTTGAAACGCTCAATCAATGGGTGAAAAAGCATTATCGCGATCGATTACTTGAAGCGGATTTGGCTGATCCGCAATTATTAATAGAGAATCGAACCGCACTTGATGAGCTAACTCAGATCATGGGCCTCGGGTCGTTATATCCATTTCAGCAAGCCTAATACATTGAATCCGTAGAGCAGAGGTGAGTTCTCTGTTCATCGGCAATAATATTTGGTCATCCGGATCATTTTCCGCGTTAAGCGTTAATCTTGTCTGTGAAAATTCTCACTACTGAGAATTTTCACAATTAATGACTGTGTTTTCCCGCTAAAATGGAAACAACCTCTCAAAAATGCAGCTCATCTCTAAGATACATAAACCCTTTTAGCCAATTTGCGGCGCGGTTAACAGAGACTATGGGATTCGATTGAGTAACGCTGCTGGATTCTCTAATTTGACGCTAGGCACACTCTATTTAGGCCATGGTCATGTTCTCTCGTACCCTAGCAAAACAGCTCTCGACTTGCAGTAGTCATCGTATGTTGACTGAGGTTATCTTTCCCTTTTTACGCCAGATACTTTTACCTCAGGCGATGCACATCTTCCATGCACCTTCTCATCCTTATCAGGCAAAGAGTATTTTTACAGTAGGGCAACCGCTATCAGTGGCTCAGTATCCAGAGACGTTTTGGTTGTGGGCCGCCCAATTTGATTGTGCCGATAATCTGATCCCGCTTGCGACCAATACTTGCAACTGGGATTATCAGCAGGACATCCCATCAGAAGCGTATTTATTTACCCTCGATAACCACAGCGATAAACGGACCTATTTATTGTTTGAGGGAGTCTGTGAGCAGCGAGTGAGTCAGTTATTGGCGACCGGGGGGCTTGAATGCTTACCGCTGATAGCGGCTCGTTGGCAGTGTATCCGCGCCGAAACGGACGCTGCGCAAGAGTTTAAGCTTCGTGATAGCCGTGAGGCTAAGTATCGCGATGAGTTAACGCAGCGCGAAATTTTTATTGATAACATGAAACTGGTGCATCAGTTGGCTCTTACCTTATCAAATCCGAGCAACTTGGATGAGTTGCATCGTGCATCGGTTGAAGCGGTGCGCGATAAGCTGGGGTTTGATCGAGTGGCTTTATTTTTATTAGACATCAAAAAACGCTGTTTTAGCGGCACTTATGGGACGGATGAGCAAGGACGAACGATAAGTGAGCATCATACTCAGTTCGATTTACATCAGTTAGAGCCACGATATATCGAAGCGATCGCCGACGGAAACTCAACGTTGGTGATCATCGATGATGCGCCGTTGTATACCGCAGGTGAGGTGATCGGGCAGGGATGGAACGGTATGCTATTGCTGCGTGATGGTGAAGAAGTGTTTGGTTGGATAGCGATGGACAACTATTTTCGTCGTCAACCCATCGGTGATTATCAACGCCAGATGCTCGGTTCTTTTGCTTCGTTATTGGCGCAAATTTATATTCGTAAACGGCAGGAACAAAACATGCGCATGTTACATGCAAGCATGGTCGAATTATCGCGTTGTTTGACGGTGAGTGAAGTGTGTAAAACGGCGGTAGCCTTTGCGATTAAGCGCATGGGTATCGATCGCATGGCAGTATTTTTGACCGATGAACAGTGCGGTTATTTGCAGGGGACTTGGGGAACTGATATTCAAGGGAATATCGTCGATGAGGGTTATTTTCGTAGCTCTGCGATTGATAATGAAATCGTCCTTTTAGCCAAACAAGCACCAAATGAGGTGGTGTTCAAAGAGTCGGTGCCCATCTATCACGACAGTCAAATTGTTGGATTTGGTTGGACGGCGATGACGATGTTAACTGATAACGATAAACCATTGGCGTTTATTTCAGCTGATAACCTGATCCGCCGCTCTCCGTTAACGTCTCAGTTACGAGAAGTGATCCGCATGTTCGCCTCGAATTTAACCGAAGTCTTGATGCGTGCTAAAGCTCAGCAAGCGATCAATGAATTGAATGAAAACCTAGAGCGTGAAATCTATAACCGTACCCGAGAGCTACAAAAAGCCAATGAGAAGCTGGATTTGCTGGCCAAAATGGATCCACTGACGCGTTTAGGCAATCGGCGTATGTTAACCCATTTGTTAGAACAAACCTGTGAGCAATATGCGGCTAAGCCGGTTGATTATGGGGTTATTTTGCTCGATATTGACCACTTTGGCTTATTTAATAACTATTATGGGCATCTTGAGGGAGACATCGCGTTAATGCGGATTGGTAAAGTGCTCAGTCAACATACTCAGTCTGCTGGAGAGCAATTTTGCCGGATCGGCGGTGAAGAGTTTGTCTTGCTACTGACTAGGCATAATGCTCAGCAAGTCGCCGCGTTAGCCGAAACGATTCGCTGTGCGGTCGAGCAAGAGAATATTCCACATCACACTAGCCCTGTTTCTTCATGTTTAACGGTCTCGATTGGTTACTCTGTTGCCCGTTTTACGCCGAGTGAAATTCAATTTGAGCGTATGTACGCTGAAGCTGATAAAGCGCTTTATCAAGCAAAGCATCAAGGACGCAATACCGTGGTTGGGGCCGAATTGACCCCAACTACGCCTGACTCGTTTGAACACCTCTCCTCTTAATATCAAAGTCGGTATTCTCAGTCTTAACGTATCTAATCCTATAATTTCGCTAAGGGGTGCTGAGTTTTGGCTGCCCGCTTTAGCGCTTCTTGCTGAAGACGTTTTATCAGCGTGTTAAGAGCTTGGTAGTCACACGTTTGGCTGTTTAGTGAAAATTTATTTTCATGCAGTGTATTCAGGGTTTGCCGTACTTGCTCTCGCTCTGCATGAGTCAATGGACTTTCATTTAACCAGCGTGAGAGTGCATGGTTAATCATCATCGCATCTTGAGTGGTTAAGGCATTCTGTAGCTGTTGCCAAGTGGAGCCAGGCTGAATGTTGGTTGTTTCTTGTTCATTCAATCGGGTATGTTTTCGATATAAACGCCAATACAATCCGAGCGTGACTAGCCAGAAAGTCGCCAATAAGGCGGCCAGATACGGCCATAATCCTGCCTCTTTAACAACTATTGTTTGAGCAGACACTGCTGTCGTATGGTTCGGATCAGAGGGCGAGATAGCATTGATTGGCTGAGTCGCCGAAACATCAAGGGATAAGCCTTTCGCTTGGCTTAATTGGGCCTGTTTAGTGTGGCTATTCCACCAATGAATATTGATATCAGGTAGTTGGATTTCACCACTTCGCCGTGGGATCAACACCTGTTTGAGTTGCATCAGTGTATTTCCGTTATCTAAAGTGGTGAATTGTGGCTTTTGCTCGTAAACGCTAATCGAATCAGGATAACTCAGAGCAAGAGTGGGCAGTTGCTCTGCAGAGAGCCCAGCCACTTGCAGGGTAATATCTCGGGTTAGAGCATCTCCCACTTCGAGATGATAAACGCTATCGGTGATTGGCGCGCCTTGGCTATTTGTCCAATGATCGGTGAGCGTTAACTGTGAGGTTGGTAGCCATGCCCCTTGGTAGTCACTCGGCTGTGGTTCAACCACTAATGAATACGTGTTGGGTTCAGTGTTGAGGGGAATAATGCGCGCGCCACCATGTAACGTATTTCCTAAAAGGTATGAGCCTTGAAAACGAGGTTCAACTAAATGATATTCCCCTGCTTGAATCGCTGTTAAGCGATACTGCTGCTCAATAATGGTCGCTTCTATCCCTGCGATCACCGTCTGATATTGTTGAGTTTCACCAATCTGACCAATAGTCATCCCATCTACGGACGGTGGTGTGATGTGGGTGTTTTGTAAGCGGCGGCGATCCGCTTTGATGGTAAGGCGAGTTGTTAAAACGGTACTTTCTGCTGGATACAGAGTATCCCGTGACAAGGTACTCTGTAGTTGAACGAGTTCATCCATCTGTGGTGCTTGTTCATCAACGCTGACTTGTATCGAGATGGGATCGGTACGTTGGCCGTTAAGCTCAAAGCTTGGGATAGTTAAGATCCCTAAGCGATTGGCTGCTAGCGATAATGTCCATTCGCTGCGCTGGCTACGTTGATTGTTAATGATATTGACTGAAGACACAAAGCTTGGGCGGCTGGTAAAAAAGTCCTCTTCTAGATGACTAAAATCAATCGCTTCTGCGTTGGCCGGTTGTTCACTGACAAGACGCAGCTGAAAGACCTCGTTTTGGACGACTTTATTTTTGCTGACCGTAGCATAAAACGATGCACTATAAGCCGAGAGGCTGATGCTAGTGAGCAATATCATTAGCCAAAATGAAAAGTGGAGTCGTAACAATTTCATCACCATGGATTACCTTGATTTTGGGGAGTTGATTTCTCTTGAGCTTGTAAATACAGCTGGGCACGTAATAAGCGACTCGGATCGCGAGCACTTTCGACTTGCTCTAAACGGCGCAGTAGCGGATCGCTTTCTTGTGTGCTAGCTGGGGTTTGATCCACCGTTGGCTCATGGGGCAAATCTGGTTCTAATGTATTCGGCTCGGTCGGTGTTGCTGCTGAGTCAGATGTCTTTTCATCCGCATGTAACGTATCTGTATTGGACGAAGCAGAAGGCTCTGCATTCGGGCTGTTATCTTGGGGTGATTCTGATTGTGTTGACGAATGTGAGTCATCACCGTTTTGGGGCGAGTTTTTCTCTTTCTCAGAGTTCGGATTGGCTTCGTTGGTCGGTGACGAATCTGCTTGCGACGAAGCATCGTCAGCGTCAGACTCTTGTTGCTGTTGCTGTTGCTGTTGCTGTTGCTGTTGCTGTTCAAGCGCTTGCTTTACCACCGTTAAATTATGCAGCGCATCAGTGTGCTGCGGATTATTGGCGAGTATATGCTGATAACGTTGTAGTGCTTCGGTCAGCTCACCAGCTTGGGCGAAAGCATTGGCTAGATTGTATTGTACTTGCTCGCTGGGATTCTTGATTTGACTAAGCACGTCAATCGCACCTTGATAATCTCCGGCTTGATAGCGCGCAACACCTTGCCATTCTGGTTGAGAAAATAACTGTGCTGCGGTTTGATAATCACCTTGTTGATAAGCCTGCAGCGCTTGCTGATTTTGATTTAGCCATGCAGAGGCGTGTGCAGGTGAAACGGTTAAGCCACTACTCAGTGTTAGTAACGCTACCCAAATATAGCCACGTCTAAATAGTAATGCGGCTGGTAAAATGAGCAATAAAATCAACCAATAGCCGTGGTTTATTGGAATGGAGAGCTGAGCGGCTTGTGTGGATAATGAAGCCTGATACTGAGATTGAGTGGCACTTAATAGACGCATGATATCTTGATCGTCCCCTCGATAAGCAACGAATAAGCCTTGTACTTCGTTAGCTAAATCTTGCATCAGTGAAAAATTGGTTTTAGCAATGACCGGTTGGCCAGATTGATCGTTGAGCAGTGTGCCATCAGGCATAGCAATGGGTGCCCCACTTTCGGTTCCGATACCGAGCAAGCTTAACTGCCATGGTTTGCCTCGGACTAAAGAAGAGATCGCCGATGCTTCATTGGCGGAAAGGTCGTCGGCGATTAATAGAATATCGCCTTGTTGAAATCCCGCTTGTTGGAGCATCTCAATCGCCAGTGCTACCCCTGCCGCCGCATTGGCTCCCGGTAATGGCATGATACTTGGCGATAAGTTCGGAACTAAGCTCGCAATCGTGGCTGTGTCGGTAGTTAAAGGACTGACAATATAGGCATCCCCAGCGTAGGCGACCAAACCAGTGCTGCCTTCTTGCCAACCGTTGAGTAAATCGAGCACTTTGTAACGAGCTTGAGACAGTCGATTTGGCTTGATATCGGTAGCATACAGCGATCGTGACATGTCCATCACCACGACACGGCCACTCTGCTGGCTATAACTTGGCCGAGGCTGTTTTTCAAAACTAGGTCCTGCTAAAGCAATGAGGGCGATTAGCCAGCACGCACCGAGCCCACCCAAAACCAGTGATTGCCGCTGGCGAACTGCTAACCCTAATGCTTGGGCCAAATGGGGAGCAATAAGAGGTGTGGTTGTGGCATATCGCAAAAGCCAAATAAGCACGAGGCCAACAGGTAGGATCCCGAGTAACCATAGGGGCGAAAGAAACATAAACTCAGACATGATGTCTCCTCAGCATCATCAAAATGATAGAAAGTAACAAACTTAGTGCTAACGGATAGCTGAATATTTCTTTTTGAGGTCGCCACACATGAGTCGCTTGCTGAATCGGTTCAAGTTTATCGATCGTCTGATAAATGGTCTGTAAATCCTGTTTATCACGCGCTCGGAAATACTGTCCCCCCGTCAAATCGGCAATCTTTTGTAATGTTTCTTCATCAAGATCTTCAGCAGTATTAATACGACGCGTCATAAAAAAATCCCTGACCATCATTTCACCTGCACCGACACCCACCGTGTAAATCGTGGTGTGATACTGTTTGGCGATTTGCGCCGCTTCGATAGGGTCAAGTACGCCTGCATTGTTACTGCCATCACTGAGGAGGATCATCACCCGCTGCGGGGCATCACTCTCAATAAAGGTTTTGGTCGCGAGGCCAATACCATCGCCGATGGCAGTTTGAGTGCCAATCAGACGTAAAACGGCTTGATTAAGCTGTTGAGCGACGGTAGTTCTATCGAGAGTGAGCGGTGTTTGTAAATAGGCGTGATCCGCAAAAAAAATTAGTCCGAGACGATCGCCTTGCCGCTGAGCGATAAAGTCACTAAGTACCTGTTTGACCGCCGTGAGACGATCGATATAGTCATCGCCCATCTGCATGTCTTTTTGATTCATAGAATAAGACAAGTCGACCACCAACATCATGTCTCTATGAGGCTGAGAGTGTGTAATGGGTTCACCATACCAAACAGGGCGCGCAGCCGCTGCGACGAGGCTTATCCAAAGTGTTAGCACCAAACCTTTCATCAGCCATTGCTGTGGTTGGTGGTTATCACTGGACGGAGGAAGATAAGCGAGAGGTACTGCAGTAGTGGGTGGTTGCGGCGGTAAAAAAAAGTACACCAGCAGTGGCAGTGGCAGTAACGCCCACAGCCACCACCATACAAATTCAACGTTTGCCAAGGTTTCGTAAACTCCTCTTTGTTGGGGGCAACGCTTTATCTATCCACAAGTAGCAATCCGCAACCAAACGCTCCGGATGCTCGATGGGTTGTTTTTGATATAAGGCTTGTTGCCATAACGCGAGATTTGGCACAAAGAGTGGTTGCCCCAATTGGTTATCTAAAAAAACGTACCAGTCATGGCCCGTGAGGTGAGCAATATCTTCACGCGGGAAATAACACAGCGCGGCTTGTCTCAGCAATTCAATCGCAGAAGAGGGGGTTTGATAACCCGCAGGCATACCGAGTAAGCGTAATGCGGTTTTCTTCGGAGCGAGACGCTTACGTTTCCAGTGAATCAAAAAGGCAACCAGCAAGATAACGCTAACAGCGGCTGCCGCGCTTACCCACCATCCCCACGCTAATGGCCACCAAGAGGGCAAAGCAGGAAGATGAAGAGCATTAAGGTCGAGTAGTGATGAGGCTGCCTGCATTTAATTTAGAGTCCGGATAGTTGTGGTAACAAAGGCCGCCCACAAGAGAGTAGGCGATAGTCCATTGCCATACGTTGGCTCAATAATTTTAGTTTTAGTTTCTGAGATTCAAAGGATTTTTTGATACCGTCGCGGGTATTATTTGCTGAAAAGTTGAGCCAGAGCGTGTGTTGGTTATTTCTTACACGTTCTCTACCACGAAAAGCGGTGATCCCTTGCTCCAATGGATCGGCAATCTGTACTATTCGGACTTGATTATGGCGACTTAATCGACTCAATAGTGGCTGCATTCCGTCATCATAGCGTACGAAATCGCTGAGCAAGATAATCTCACTGCCTTTAGGACAGAGTCGATCAAGCGTGAGTAAGCCTTCCTGCATGGAAGAATTTGACGCAGTGGTCGTCTGCTGCGCTTGTGTTTGTCTACTGATTAGTTCAGATAGAATACGTAATGCGCCATTACGCCGTGCGGTGGGTTTTAGTTCAATTAACCGGTTTCCAAGATCAATAACCGCGCCAATTCGATCTTGTTGCGCCACGGCTAACCAACTGATTAAACTTGCCATATGAGCGGCTTGCACGGATTTAAACAGTAAAGTTGAACCAAACTGCATCGAAGGGCTAAAATCGACATAAAGAATAACGGGTTTTTCTCGCTCTTCACAAAAAAGCTTAGTGTGTGGTTTACCCGTTCTTGCTGTCACTCGCCAATCAATGCTTCTAATATCATCGCCAGCCTGATACTGGCGCACTTCAGCAAAATCCATCCCACGACCAAGTTGACGGCTTTGGTGTTGACCGAGCAATGGGGCCCACAAACTTTTAGCTGGAGGGAGCCATTTTACGGCCTGTTGCTGGTAAGGCAGTAGTTCTTCAAGGCATAAGGTAACGCCATTGGCGTGCTCAGGTAATGATGATAGAGAAAGATTGGTCATCTATTTATCCTAGGCGCTGCCGACTAATGTCAGTAAGTGAGCAATAACTTGGTTAGGCGTGATGCCTTCTGCTTGTGCTTGATAAGTTAACAGTAATCGATGGCGAAGCACGGGATAGATCATCGCTTGAACATCCTCCGGGCTGACAAAGTCTCTGCCACTGAGCCAAGCATGAGCACGAGCACAACGGTCTAAGGCGATGGTTGCGCGTGGGCTAACCCCCATCTCAATCCATTGAGCTAGTGTTGGGTCATACTCACTGGGATGACGGGTGGCCATGATAAGGCGGATGATATACTGCTCGATGGCCTCAGCCATATGGATATTGAGTACGGTTTGTCGGGCAGAGAAAATATCCGATTGACTCAAGACGGGCGGAGTAATAGAACGCTGTCCCAGAGCTTCTCCACGGTTAAGACGCAAAATAGCCAATTCATGTTCAGCGTCAGGATAGTCAACTTCTAAATGCAATAAAAACCGATCCAACTGCGCCTCAGGTAAGGGATAAGTCCCTTCCTGTTCAATCGGGTTTTGTGTCGCCATCACCAGAAAAAGAGGCGGTAGTGGGTAGGTTTTACGACCTGCGGTGATCTGTTTTTCAGCCATTGCTTCTAGCATTGCCGCTTGTACCTTGGCTGGAGCACGGTTTATTTCATCAGCGAGAACCAGTGAATGAAAAATAGGCCCAGGTTGGAAGGTGAATTCTCCCGTTTCTGGGCGGAAAATATCGGTACCGGTTAAGTCTGCTGGCAGTAAATCAGGGGTAAATTGTATACGATGAAACTCGCCTTCAATGCATTCAGCCAGTGATTTTACCGCACGAGTTTTTGCTAATCCTGGGGGGCCTTCAACCAAAATATGCCCATCCGCCAGTAAAGCAATTAGCAACTGTTGGATTAATGAAGATTGACCAATCACTTGCTGGTTTAAATAGTCTTGTAGTGTTTGAAAGGTAGTTAACTGCATTGACCTTAAACTCCCGATAGAAAAATCAGCTTTTGGTCAATGTATTACCCGAAAAGTTCCCACCAATACAGCAAAAAAATGCGGTACTTGAACCGATGGGTGATGATTTCGACGCCGACATTACGATGAGAAATGGGACGAAGTTCGGTATATAAATAAATGATTGGAAGAATACTCACCAAATTGCAACCCATTTCGTGATTTTTAATGGTTTTGTGCTAAACATCTAAGTAGCAAAACTTCGATTTTATTAGTCTCAGCAGACATTGTTTGGTGAAGAGGATCCCATGCTCAAAAAATTAAGAATGACATCAAGGCTGATCATTGTGTTCAGTATTCCTTTGACCATCAGTTTGTTACTGGCTGCTTGGATAGTAACCAATCAAGTCAGCTCCAGAGTGGTGGGGTTAGGAGAAACATCAGTCAGCCGTACGGCGCAAAGTAGTTCGGAAATGGTCAGCAGTTGGGTAGAAGCCCGCATGGCGGTTGTCCGCTCCTTGGCACAAACAGAGACGTTAGCTTCCGGAGATACGCAAGCCATTTTTAACTACGTTAAACACTTTGGCAAAAACATGAGTTCAGAATTTGAAGTGATGTTCTTTGTCGATTTAAAAGGGGATGCTTACCACCACAACGGCGTTGTTGCGAGTCGAGCCGATCGTGGTTACTTTCAGCAGTTAGTGGTACAAAAAACTCAGCAGTCACTGGTCAGTGACCCGCTTTATTCGGGAACTTCAGGCAATGCGATCATTGTTTTGGCTCATGTGGTAAAAAATCATCGTGGTGAAGTGATTGGTTTATTAGCCGCAACCGTAACGCTGAATACTTTGACTCAACTGGTTGATAGTGTCGCTACCAATAATGCAGAAGCGTGGCTGGTTGACTCGCGCGGTGTCTATGTGGCACATAAAACGGCAGCCAAACGCCTAAAAGATAATGCAACTCAGGACAGCAACACGGCTTACGCACAAATGAGTAGATTAATGGTTGCCGGTCAATCTGGGTTAACCGATCTGTATTTAGAAAATAAGCAACATTATATGGTGGCTTACCATCCGGTCGCGAATACCCCGGGTTGGTCGCTCGCGGTTGCTCAACCGTACGATGATATTATCTCTACGGCACGTGAATTAACCGTCACCTTGTTACTGGCGTTTGCGGTGACCTTGATTTTATTAATCGTCATCATTCTTTTGGTCGCTAAAATGATTGTCAGACCAATCAACGAAACGCGTGAGGCACTAGAGCAAATTGCTGCGGGAGATGGTGATTTAACTCAGCGTCTTAATGAAGAGCGCCACGATGAGTTTGGCGATTTGGCGCGCAGCTTTAACGCGTTTGTGGGAGGGGTGCATAGCTTGGTAAAACAAGTGGCTGAAGCTTCCATTCAGTTAGGTGCCGCGGCTGAGCAATTGGCGGTTTCAAGCCGAGAAGCGAATGATCAAGTACAGAAACAACGTCACGAAACGGATCAAGTGGCTACCGCGATGACAGAAATGGCCGCAACGGTGAACCAAGTTGCAGAAAATGCCGGTAATGCGGCTCAAGCGGCGGACCGTTCAAGTAAATTTGCTCAAGAAGGTGAAGTCGTGGTGACGAAAACCACTAACGAAGTCCTGTCCTTAGCGAAAGAGGTACAAACCGCGGTTAATGTGATAGAGAAACTACAGCAAGACGCAGATTCTATCGGCAAAGTGCTTGAGGTGATTCGTAGCATCGCTGAGCAAACGAACTTACTGGCTCTTAACGCAGCAATTGAAGCTGCTCGAGCTGGTGAACATGGCCGAGGCTTTGCGGTGGTTGCAGATGAGGTTCGAACATTGGCAACACGTACGCAAAGTTCTACCGAAGAAATTCGTGACATTATTGAGAAGCTACAATCAGCGTCGAAGAATGCTTCGCAAGTCATGGATGGTGGTTATCGTAAGGCTAATGAAGTGGTCGACTGGGCCGAACAGGCTTCGGAAAAGCTGCGTGAAATTACCACCGCAATCATTACGATCAATGACATGAACATCCAAATTGCGACGGCAACCGAGCAACAATCAATAGTGGCTGATGATGTAAACCAAACACTCAACCGAATCAGCGGTGGGGTAGAGCAATTATCCGATGGCTCAACCCATATTGCGGCGGCCAGTGATGAGTTGGCACGTTTAGCGACGGATCTACAGAATAGAGTCGGTCGCTTTAAGGTTTAAATTTTACTCTTTTCAATCAACATCGCCCCTAAAACTAGGGGCTTTTTTATATCTTTTCTACCTAAAAATCGAGTCATAGTCACTACCATTATTACTCTCAATGATCCTTAAAGAGCAATCGACAACGGCATCAATTTATTGAAAAAGTGTATGGTTGATTGACGGTCTCGCTGTCGCCTTACGCGATTGGAGTATTGATATTTGGTGAATAATTATTAGTTTTTAATGAATTGAAGGCTTACCATTATGGTGGGATGTGCGTAAATATGAATTGGTTACCGATTCTATTATACTCCTGACTTGATAATGTTGGTTCTACCCCCTGAAGGGATATCTATATAAGGTTGTACTATGTTTACATTCAAAAACATGACCATAAAAAGTAAGGTTGTGCTCGGTATGACGCTAGCCGTTTTAGCGTCGACGACCATTCTTGGTTTAATGGCTCAGCATCAAGCTAGGCAGACGCTAGAGCACCGTTTGGTTGATATTGAGCTCCCAACGATGCTGCATCGAATTGCGGAACAAATTGATCGAGACGTTAGTACCCTATTGCAAGCTTCTCAACAGATTGCAAACAATGTGTTTATTCAAGAAGTGATTGCGACCACCGATAGAAATGCAGAGCAAGAAGCTCAGCTTGTTCTTCAGCTCAACAATATTCGTCAGCAATACCGTTTAGATGATGCTTCAGTGGCGAATCGAGAAACGGCTTTTTATTGGAATCAAAATGGATTTCTCCGCCAATTGAATCGTCAGCAAGATGGCTGGTTTTTTGGTTTCACGGACTCTCAACAGCCAACGATGGTCAGTATGTTTAGAGAGCCGACTGGTGAGGTAAAACTGTTTGCTAACTACCAAATTGTCAATGGGATTAGTATGTCGGGTTTGTCTAAATCAATGGATGACATGGTACGTTTATTGACCAGCTTTAAAATTGAACAAACCGGCTTTGTTTATCTGGCGAATGCTCAGGGTGAGATTCAAGTTCATCATCAAAATGATAAACATCAACGTTCATTAAGCCATATTTATGGCCCACAAGCCTCATCTCTACTTAATAAATCAACCTTTAATTTAATGACGGCTCAAGACAGTGGTGAAGAGGTATTTGTTGCCAGTCTCTATATCCCGAGTATGGATTGGTTTGTCGTTGCTTCTGTGCCTGTTCGAGAGGTTTTTGCTGATCTGAATAGCATGGGACAACGGATGATATTATTAACCTTGATGGTGGCCGGAGGGTTCATTGTTGTGGGGATTATTTTGGCCAACAGTATCGCCAAGCCTATCCGTCATATCGCTCAACGATTTACCGATCTCGGACAAGGCGATGGCGACCTGTCTCAACGTATTGAGATTGAGGGCACCGATGAAATTGCTCAGTTATCACAAGGATTTAATGGTTTTATCGATAAAATTCATCAATCGATGAAAGAGGTTTCTGCGACGAGTCGAGCGTTGCATCATGCCGCTGCGAATGTGTCGAACAAATCGCAGACCACGTTTGATAATAGCCAACATCAGCGTGAACAAACGGTTCAAGTGGTGACAGCGATGAATCAAATGGGTTCGACAATTAGTGAAATTGCCGCCAATGCTGCTACCGCTGCTGAAACCGCTAATGAGGCGGCAACCAGCACGCTACAAGGCAAAAAAGTGATCACTCAAGCCAAAAACACCATTGATCGTTTAGCTACTGATATCATGAATACCGGTGAAGTGGTTGGACAGTTGGCGAAGAAAACCCAAGATATAGGTAGTATTTTAGATGTGATCCGAGACATCTCTGATCAAACCAATTTATTAGCATTGAACGCAGCAATCGAAGCTGCGCGTGCAGGCGATCAAGGTCGTGGTTTTGCGGTGGTTGCCGATGAGGTTCGTAATTTAGCCAGTCGTACGGCAAGCTCGACCGAAGAAATACAAACTATGATTCATCAACTACAAGCTGATGCGAAAGCGGCGGTACAAGCGATGGAAACGGGGAGAAGCGTTTCAGCCGAGGGGGTTGAATTTACCCAATCAGCCGCTCAAGAATTAGAAATCATTTTACTGAAGATTCGAGACATTACTGATAGAAATACTCAAGTTGCCACGGCGACAGAAGAGCAATCGACGGTTGTTTACACCATTAATAGCAATGTTGAAGAAATTAATGTTGTGAATGAGAAAACGACGGTGACGGCAGAGCAACTCGCTCAAGCGAGCCAAGAGTTAAGTGACTTATCGCAGCGTCTTGATTCGATGGTGAGTAACTTTAAACTCTAACGTAGTCTAGCTACCTTGTGGTGACTTAAGTAGACTACAAGGTTTTTAATTGAAGAGGCATACTATGAAAGATATTGAACAAGAGTTAGAGAACATGACCGCTCAGCTTAGCGACCAACCTGAAACACCACTACCAAGTTTGGAAGAACAGCGTGCTTTGGTGGCTGAATTTAAGCGTTTAGAAGCGGCTGGTGAACTAACTCCAGAAATATTAGAGCAACATTTTGGGCCGTTTTTTGCTGCCAGTGATGCCCCTGTACACTAATTTTCTTTTTTTATTCAATCACAAAGGCGCTTTACTGCCTTTGTGATTTTCTGCCTATACCGTACGACGAGCAAATGTGATTTCTTGACGGTTTTTTAATCCATCCTAAACATTTCGTTGCCTAGCGAAAGCGTGATTCTACGCCTTGGGTCTCCACCATCAATAATTCCATAAAGGGGGATGGCGCTTTGCTCCAGCAACCTATAATCATGGTCACTATAATCGAATTGTTCTAGCGAGCTGCATTCATTGATTTTTTAAGTTTTCTTTCGCTGGCTAGATAAACAGGAGTATTCAAGATGATCAGTTCTCAGCCGACGGATGTCATTTTACATGTTTTTGATTGGCCTTATGCCAAAGTCACCGAGCATGCGTCAAAGATTGCCAAAGCAGGCTATAAAGCCGTACTAGTTTCACCGCCGATGAAGTCTTACCAACAACCGAGTGGTACTCCTTGGTGGCAGCGTTATCAACCACAAGATTATCGAGTGATTGATAATCAATTGGGCAATACCAGCACGTTTCAAGCGATGGTTACGAGTTTAGAAGCGCTGGGTTTATGGGTGTATGCTGATGTGGTATTTAATCACATGGCCAATGAATCAACCCATCGCTTGGACTTACAATATCCAAGTGATGACGATCTTAACGACTATGCTCAGCGTGATGAGTATTACCAACAACAACGTTTGTTTGGTGACTTATCTCAACCCCTGTTTACCGAAGATGATTTTGTCGAAGCCTTTGGTATTAAAGATTGGCAAGATAAATGGCAAGTGCAAAACGGACGTATTTCAGGTGGTCCACATGATGCAGGTTTACCTACATTACGTGATAATCCTCATGTCGTTGCACAGCAGCAAGCCTATCTGTTGGCGCTAAAAGCAATGGGCGTGAAAGGGTTTCGGATTGATGCTGCCAAGCATATGACCATTGAGCATCTCAAGCGTGTATGGAGTGAAGAGATCACTCATGATGTGCATATTTTTGGCGAGATCATCACCGATGGTGGCGCGACCAAAGCGGAATATAAACTGTTTTTAGAGCCCTATTTAGAGCAAACCCGTTTGGGAGCTTATGACTTCCCCTTATTTCAGACCGTCTTTAATGCGTTACAGCCGAAAGGCAGTTTAAAGGCGTTAATTGACCCCTACTGTTTTGGTGAAGCGTTATCGAAAGAGCGCGCTATCACCTTTGCTATCACTCATGATATTCCTAATAACGATGTGTTTATGGATCTCGTGATGTCAGAAACGTTAGAGTCGCTGGCGTATAGCTATATTCTTGGTAGAGATGGCGGAGTACCGTTGATCTACACGGATTTAAACCCCAGTGGACTCTGTGCTCGTAATGGAAAACCGCGTTGGCAGAATGCTTGGTGTGATCCTAAGATTTTGGCTGGGATTGCCTTTCATAATCAAATGCATGGGCTACCCATGTTACCTATCGAAGCCAGTGATGATCTATTGGTCTTTCGCCGAGGTGAACAAGGGGTCGTGATCATCAATAAATCGGCTCGTAGTCAATCCGTTGAGCTTAAGCAATGGACGAATGGATTGTACGATCTCTACACTGGTGAGACGTTTGAAGCCCAAGGTAGTATGACGACTATTGAAACGCCAGCAATGAGCAGCCGAATGCTAGTGCTTCAGCGCTAGTGGATGAATGGTATTCTTTTGATGAAAAAAGCGCCTCTTGAATCGATAAGTTGATATCAAGAGGCAAGACGTCGTTAGCGAGATGTTTAGAGAGTTTAAGCCGTTTGAATCGTTAATATCTGTGCATTAACCAGAAGCGAGTTACCTTATTATTTTAGTAATGATGACGAAAAACGCCAATGAGCGGCTCAATAAATGTACATTTTATGGTTTTTGCTGGAGCAGTCTCTCATTTTTTTTCTGATCTTTCTCTCTCATTGACTCATCCATCCCCTGTGACTAATCCACTAAAAACTGATTTATAGCAAGTTATCTTATTAGCAAAGACGTACTATCAAAAGTAATCAGTAGCGTATCAAGCCACATCGTCTCCGTCTATTGGGCGAAGATGGGCTTTGATGTTGTATACGTTTTTAATTGCCTTGCCAAATAGTGAGTATTTACTATGCAGAATCTTGTTGAGCGTTTTTTACGCTATGTGACTTATGATACCCAATCTAAGCCGAAAAATACGCACACGCCCAGCTCCAGTGGGCAAATGGTTTTTGCGCGGCACCTTGTTGAAGAATTACAGCAAATAGGATTGAGTGAGGCGAGTGTGGATGAATACGGCTATGTAATGGCCTGCTTGCCCTCTAATGTTCACTATACGGTTCCTGCGATCGGGTTTATCGCTCATTTAGATACGGCACCAGACGCTTCAGGTAAACACGTCAAACCGCAAATTGTCGAACATTATCAAGGGGGAGACATTGCTCTTGGTAAAGGCGATGAAATTCTCTCACCGATTCAATATCCAGAGCTGCATCAACTTCACGGTGAGCACTTAATCACTACCGATGGCCATACCTTGCTCGGCGCTGATAATAAGGCAGGCATTGCCGAAATCATTACCGCCATTGAGATGCTGATTGCCGATCCTTCCATTCCTCACGGTGATATTTACATCGCTTTCACTCCTGATGAAGAAATTGGTCGTGGTGCTGATCATTTTAATCGGCAAAAGTTCGCAGCAGAGTGGGCCTACACCGTTGATGGTGGTCCTGTCGGGGAGCTGGAGTTTGAAAACTTCTATGCAGCCACCGCTCAGGTTATTTGCCACGGTGTTAATGTTCATCCTGGAACGGCGAAGAATAAGATGGTGAATTCGATGTATCTCGCCAGTGACTTCATTGCCATGATGCCGATGCAAGAGACACCAGAGCATACCGATGGCTATCAAGGTTTTTATCATCTTAAATCCGCTAAGATGAGCGTTGCATTATCACAGTTAGATTACTTAATTCGTGATTTTTCACGTCAAGGTTTTGCCGATCGTAAAGCATTTATGCAGCAACAAGTACAACGGCTTAATCAACGTTTGGCTAAAGGCCATATTGAATTAGTCATAACGGATCAGTATGCGAATATGAAAGAGCAAGTGATGGTGCACCCACATATCATTGAATTAGCCCAATCCGCGATGCTTGAGTGTGGTATCTCGCCAATCATTAAGCCTATCCGTGGTGGAACAGATGGTGCGCGTTTATCTTTTATGGGATTACCTTGCCCGAACCTTTTTACTGGCGGCTATAACTTCCATGGTATTCATGAGTTTATTACTATTGAGGGAATGGAGAAAGCGGTTCAAGTGATTGTGAAATTAGCAGAGAAAACCGCACAGCGTTACGCATAAAGGTTTGTTGTCAATCAACGCTAAGGGATCGCTTTAGCGTTTTTTTATGGTTTTTGGGTGCCTAAGCAACTTCATGTAGGCATAAGACCATCAATACGGTATAAAACACTCAATAAAAAAGATAATGGATTAGGAATTTTTACCATGCAACATCTCTACGTCGCCATTGCGTTTTTACAAGAAAATAAGTTGATATTAACGCTACTTATTATTTTCTTGATCATGGCACTAAAACGGTTAGTGCTATCGCAAATTCGTGGTGAAGTCTCTTTTTTGACTGAAGAGCAGCGTAAATGGATGTCACGGACCAAAAATGGTGCTTTTGTTGCCACGATTTTAATTTTATTTTTACTCTGGAAATCAGAGATCAGTCAGTTTGCACTATCAGTAACCGCGATTGCCATTGCGATTGTGGTGGCTTCAAAAGAGATCATTCTTTGCTTCACCGGTTCAATTCAACGCGCCAGCTCTCGCTCATTTCGTATGGGGGATTGGATAGAAGTGGGCAAACTGTGTGGTGAAGTGATTGAGCACAACATGATGGCGACCGTCATTCAAGAGATTGATTTGCAGCATGGTCAATACCATTACACAGGCAAAACGGCGACGCTACCTAACAGTATGTTTTTTACTTACCCAGTGAAAAATTTAAACTTTATGAAGCGTTATGTCTTCCATAACTTCACCATTATTGTGCCCCGATTCGTTAATTTGTATCCCTTGTTACCGATCATGTATCAGCGAATGGAAACGCATTTTGCTCATTTTATTGATGTTGCTCGGCGTTATAACAATATGATTGAGAAACATGCTGGCGTTGATTTACCCAGTGCTGAGCCGCACATTGAAATTTCCAGTGCAGGGGCGGGCGAGCAAGTGGTGCACTTTATGATCTTTTGCCCAACCGATAAAGCGAACCAACTAGAGCAATTGATCCGCCGAGATTTTATGGAGGCGTATGAAAAAGCTTTTCCACCTGAGCCAGCCGTAGCGCAAGAACTTGCCCAAGAGAGTGAGAGTTAACGCGTCAAGTCATTCAATACTGTGGTTTCTGTGCAGTTGTATGCCGAGTCGTTTGGCAAGACGAGTTAAGTTGGCACGATCCACATCGAGTCTTCGTGCCGCTTGAGCCCAGTTGTATTCTGCTTCCTCCAACGTTTGACAGATCAATTGACGTTGAAACGCATCGGTTGCAGTGCGTAAGCCCAATGATTCCTGATCTGACGCCCTGACAGCTTGCTCGGCACAAGCTTGTGGAGGATGAGTCGCGATTAAAGACTCATCGAGAGTCCCGATTTCCATTAAATCAATGGTCACTAAGGATTGGTTAGGCTTTAGAGCGCGAGCTTTGAGTGCGGAACGATTAATGACATGCTCTAACTCTCGAACATTGCCAGGCCATGAGTAATGGATCAGGTAACTGAGCGCTGGGGCGGCGATTTTTAATTGCACGATACCGAGTTTGCGTCGAGTTTGTTCCAGAAAGTACCCGACTAATAAGGCAATATCACCGGTGCGTTCACGAAGTGGGGGGACCCAAATGGGGTAAACACTTAATCGATGGTAAAGATCGGCTCGAAAACGACCGGCTTGAACCTCTTGTTTTAAATCCCGATTCGTTGCGGCAAGAATACGAACATTGACGGTTTGTACCGTATCTTGACCGACAGGTTGAATCTCATTGTTTTGTAATACACGCAGTAATTTACTTTGCGCTAATAAAGGCAATTCACCAATTTCATCTAAAAATAACGTTCCCCCATCGGCTAAAGCAAATTTCCCCATTCGATGACGTTCAGCGCCGGTAAAAGCGCCTTTTACATGCCCAAATAGCTCACTTTCGACTAAATTTTCAGGGATAGCCGCACAGTTCACATAGACCATAGGTTGGTGTTTGCGAGCAGATAGCTGGTGAATGGTACGCGCAACCAACTCTTTTCCGACTCCTGTTTCACCATGAATCATAATGGTGAGATCGGAGGGAGCGACAACGTGGATATCCGACATCATGATCCGTATAGCATCACTATTGCCAATGATGTCCCCTTTTTCTCGTTGCCAGACATCTTCGTTGAGGGCTTCTAGACGCTGCTGGCTATATTTAGCCTGAGCTTCCAGTTGTGAGAGAGTCAATGCTAACTTCAATGTTGAGGCCGCGATCGCCGCTAAAGCCTCTAGACTGCGCATGGGTATGTCATTAAAAGCATTGGGGGTGAGGCTATCGAGGGTCAGAACACCTAATAATGCATCGCCAAAGAGTAAAGGTAGGCCCATACAAGCGTGAATAGGCAGATCATCGTCATGCTCCATCAGTAAACCATCAAAAGGATCGGGGAGTGGGCAGTCGGCTCCGAATCGCACTGGAGAGCTCGATTGGCAAATAATATCCAGTCTCGGGTGCTCTGAGATGATAAAACGCCGCCCCAGTGTATCTCTGGTTAAGCCTTGCATCGCTAGTGGAATAAGCGTGTCATTTTGCCGTGACATCAACACCACACAGTCACATTGAATGGTCTTGCGAATCGCATCCAATAAGCGATGAAAACGATCTTGATCGTTAATACCGCTGGCTAAGCCAATCGTCATGTCTACTACGGTGGAAACAGAAAAATCTTGCATGGTCATCGCTCCTTTTGGACATGATAGAGTCAAAATGACCAATTTAAAAGAAGTTAATTTGACATGATTTTATAGGTGTCTGTGTAATTATCTTTTAATAACAATAAGTTAATTTTTGGCATTGAACCTGCAATGGGATAGTGGAAGTCAGTTTATTTTCAATTATCTTATATCAGGAGACGTCGATTTATGCTCAACAACCATACTATCGCAATCATTAAAAGTACGATTCCTTTACTAGAGTCTGCAGGACCCGCACTTACGGCTCATTTTTATCAGCGTATGTTTACTCATAACCCTGAATTAAAAGATATTTTTAATATGACCCATCAAAAAACAGGTCGTCAAAGTGTTGCTCTGTTTAGTGCTGTCGCCGCTTACGCTAAAAATATCGATAACTTAGCGGCTCTCACTAGTGCTGTTGAACGTATCGCTCATAAACATACTAGCTTTAATATCCAACCGGATCATTATCAAATCGTCGGTCATCATTTGATTGAAACATTACGAGAGTTAGCACCAGAGGCTTTTACGAGCGAAGTAGAACAAGCGTGGACAGAAGCCTATCTCTTCTTAGCACAAATTTTTATTGATCGAGAAGGTGAGCTCTATTTACAGCGTAAACAAGCGATCGGCGGTTGGTCTAATGCACGCGAGTTTATTGTTGCAGAAAAGCGTCCAGAATCATTATTGGTGACCAGTTTTATCCTAAAACCCAAAGATGGTTTACCAGTACTTGCTCATCAAGCAGGTCAGTATATAGGATTAGAAGTGAAACCTGCGGGGCATCGATATCAAGAAATCCGCCAATATTCGTTATCTCATGCGACAAACGGTGAGTATTACCGGATATCGGTCAAGCGTGAAGGAGCGGACAATCAAAACGCGGGGGTAGTCTCGCACTATTTGCACGATAACGTTCAAGTTGGCGACTCGGTTGCTCTATATGCGCCAGCGGGTGATTTTTACTACGTTGAGCGTCAGCGTCCAGTGGTACTTATTTCTGCTGGCGTCGGTGTTACTCCGATGCAAGCGATGTTACAGACTCTTGCCGAGCAGGATAAAAATCAGGTGCATTATTTATACGCTTGTCATGATCGACAGCAACACACCTTTTTAGAAGAAACGGCGACACTCATCGCAGCCCAGCAAACCTCAGGCAAAGAATGGCAACAGCAGGTTTGGTATTTACGTGGTGAAGGCGCTAACACGCATACTGGTCAAATGGATTTATCAGCCGTCACTTTGCCAATTAATGATGGGGATTATTATCTCTGTGGTCCACTTGGTTTTATGGAAAATACAGTAAAACAGTTGATGAGTTTAGGCGTTGATGCGGAACGGATTCATTATGAAGTGTTTGGCCCTCATGCCGAGCTGAATCGTTAAGATATGAGAATATAAAATGAAAATAGCCAGCTAAAAAGCTGGCTATTAAGTATTAGGTTCGTCTATTACAGGACTTTGATGCTTTCAGCTTGAGGGCCTTTTTGACCTTGTGTGATCACAAACTCAACTTTTTGGCCTTCAGCCAAAGTGCGGAAACCTTCACTTTGGATAGCACTGAAATGAGCAAAAACGTCAGGACCGTTTTCTTGTTTAATGAAGCCGAAACCTTTAGTTTCGTTGAACCATTTAACGGTACCAGTAACAGGAGTAGACATAGTAAAAATCCTAAAAAACATTTTGTATATAGGCCGAATTCGGCACGGATAGCATGGAAAAGTAGCTTGCTATTGCGTACGACACGACGGGAGTTACAAGGAATCCAACGAAACAATGTGTATACAACGAACTTCATTTCTAGCTGTCAGTGAGTCTAGATCAATCTGTATCGTTGTCAATTGGAACTTGCGATGAATTGCAAGAGTTTTAATTATTTTTTGCTCTAGGTGTCATTTCTGTGTAATTGATCATGTACTCAGTTCACTTTTAGCTCCAGTATGGGGGAATCTTTGAGCGTTTATTGCTTGTTAAAGAAAGGCTTGTTATCGCTATAGCGCGAAAATGGCTCTGTGAGCTAACCTCAAGAGTTCAATGATCAACCTTGTCTTTTATTATGCAAAGGCGTACATAATAAAGCGTTAATATGAGGTGTGGGTCGAGGTGAGTAGAACGGCCTCATTTTAGCGGCATATTTCCTCCTTTCACTAAGGTAGGCCACGATGAAAATATTAATCATTGCTGCGGTCTCTTTATTCGTCGCTATTCTCGCCTCCGCCGAGCACTTTCCTTCGTTATTACTTGGTTCTCTTACTGCTATCACGGCCGTCGCCGGGTGTTATGGTTTGGCGTTTAGTCGCGCACGATTTCCCGAACAAGGATTACTGCTGCTTTTTTGCGGTTTACTATTTAAGTTTGCGATCACCATTATTGGTGTCGTTTGGGGGATGGCGATGGGTTGGATGACTTCTCCTGCGATCTTTGCACTCTCGTATTTAATTTTCTCTATCGCGGCGACGTCATTAGGCTTTTATCTTCGCTCCCGTCAACGGGCCGCTCCCTCGCCAATGACTAAATCGTGATGTTAAGCTTACGGATAGCTTGGCTATATGACTTCACCGTATCGAGTAACGTCATCAAATGGTTTTTAAAAAGTGCCATTTATCAATAATTAAATCACGATAACCTAGTACGCTGATTCGATTTGGGTATACACTTTTAATTAATAAAAGCTAACAATAGGTGGTGGTATGTCTTACCCAGTGTTGATCTGCGATGATTCTGCATTAGCCCGAAAACAAATGGCTCGTTCTTTACCCGCTTCGTTGAATGCAGACATCACCTTTGCTGTACATGGTGTTGATGCATTGGAGCAGCTTGATAAGCACTCGTTTAAGTTAATGTTCTTAGATTTAACCATGCCAGAGTTAGATGGTTTTGAAACGCTTGAAGCTATGCGAGCGCGTGGTGACCAGACTCCCGTCGTGGTGGTCTCTGGTGACATCCAACCCAAAGCCAAAGAGCGAGTGATGGCGCTCGGTGCTCGCGCATTTATTCAAAAACCTATTGATAAAACGATCTTAAACGATGTTCTGCGTGAGCTGGTTGAGCCGCCGACGCAGCCGCGTATTGTCACGCCAGTTTCGATTGATCTGCCTATCTTACGGCGTCGTGATGTTTACATGGAAGTGGCTAACGTATCGATTGGTCAAGCGGCCGACGCGTTGGCACGCCATTTTGATGTATTTGTTGAGTTACCTTTACCTAATATCAATATCTTAGAAGTCAGTGAACTGCATATGGCTTTGCGTGATCTGGCCGATAATGTTCAGGTTTCTGGTGTTTGTCAGGGCTTTAGTGGTGAAGGGATTGCTGGAGAGGCTTTGGTGTTACTCAGTGATTCCAGTGTCGCGGATTTAAAAAAATTAATGAAAGTCCCGGTGGACAGCGAAGAGTTGGAAGAGCTTGAATTATTAATGGACGTTTCGAATATTTTGGTCGGCTCATTTCTTAATGGGCTCGGTCAACAATCGGAGGTGCGCTTTTTTCAAAGCTCGCCCGTCTTACTTGGTCAACATATTTCGATAGACTCGGTGATTCAATCAACCGCAGGTTCATTTACCAAAACCATGACTTTTGAGGTCAGCTATAATATTGAAGGCACCTCAATTCGTTGTGATCTGCTGTTTATGTTTGTCGATGAGTCGTTGCCGTTGCTCGATAATAAACTGGCTTATCTAATGGAGGATTTTTAATGCTTTCTCTCCCTGCTGAATTTGAGCAATTCCACTGGATGGTGGACATGGTCCAGAACGTTGATATGGGATTAATCGTCTTAAATCGAGACTACGAAGTACAGGTATGGAATGGGTTTATGACCCATCACAGTGGTAAGCATGGTCATGATGTGATTGGCAAATCTATCTTTACTATTTTTCCTGAAATCCCGTCAGACTGGTTTAAATTAAAAACCAAGCCCGTTTATGACTTAGGCTGTCGCAGTTTCATCACTTGGCAGCAGCGCCCTTATCTCTTCAAGTGTCGTAATGTCCGGCCCATTACCCAACAAGCGGATTTTATGTACCAAAATATCACTCTTAACCCGATGCGTACGCCGACAGGAAAAATCAATTCTCTTTTTCTGTCTATTCAAGATGCGACCACCGAGGCGTTGGCCTCTTTACAATCTCGACAGTAAGTTAACGCTATGTGTCTCATCTAGTGTTGTAGGAAAATTATCATGCCTTTGCCCAGACTTTTTTATACCCCACAGCAAGTCAAACAAGGTGAACAGTTAGCCGCTAAGGCGCAAGGTTTAGAAATGTTTCGGTTGATGGAGCGTGCTGGCCAAGCGGTATTTACCATTGCTTTAGCTCAGTATCCGGCTTCTCATCACTGGTTAGTGTGTTGTGGCAGCGGCAATAATGGTGGCGATGGTTATATTGTTGCACGGCTGGCTCAATCGGTGGGTATTCAAGTCACGGTATGGCAGTTCGGCGATCCTGAATGTTTACGTGATGATGCACGAAAAGCTTATTATCACTGGTTAGATAGTGGCGGAGAAGTTTTTCCTTGTAGCGATACTATTCCAGATCATATCGATGTGATTATTGATGGATTACTAGGCATTGGTATTAAGGGAGCCGTTCGTCCTAAATTGCAAGCGGTGATCGAGACGATTAATGACCATTCAGCCCCTGTCGTTGCGATTGATGTGCCATCGGGGTTATGCGCTTTGACAGGATGTGCGCTTGGTTGTGCTATTTATGCGCAGCATACGGTGAGTTTTGTCGGCTTAAAACAAGGTTTAGTGACAGGGAAAGCGAGGGATTATGTTGGCCATCTGCATTTTGCAGGGTTAGGCATCGAAGAAGCTTTTAATGCGCAAAACTCCCCTACGCTGAAAGCTATCGATGTCAAGTCACCTCAGCGTTATTTACAGCCCAGATCAAGGACCGCTCATAAAGGTTTGCATGGTAAGGCGCTCTTTATTGGTGGTAATAGTGGTATGGGTGGCGCCGCCATTTTAGCGGTGCAGGCATGTGTGCGAACGGGAAGTGGTCTGAACGCAGCCTTGGTTCACCCTGGAAATACCACAGCGATGTTGGTCAGTTGCCCAGAGGTGATGGTCGCCAGTTGGTCGGATGCCAGTTTGCTTGAACAACGTTTAGCATGGTGCAGCGTGGTTGCCATTGGTCCTGGTTTAGGACGAGATGAAAAAGCGCAACAGCTAATCAGAGAAGTTCAAAGCCTCAATAAGCCGAAAATAATGGATGCGGATGCGTTGTATTTCCTCGCTCAATCCGCCTGTTTCGATCAGCAGCGAATTATCACACCTCACCCTGCAGAGGCCGCAAGAATGCTCGCGACCGATGTTGAAATTATCGAAGCCGATCGTTTTCAGGCCGCACGCGCCTTACAGCAAAAATACGGCGGCGTTGTGGTATTAAAAGGCGCTGGTACCTTAGTCTATGATGGCGAAAGCCTGTATGTCTGCTTGGCGGGTAATCCCGGCATGGCGAGTGGTGGTATGGGGGATGTGTTGACTGGGGTAATTGCTTCCCTACTTGCGCAAGGACTCTCTTTGTTTGATGCGGCTAAAGTAGGGGTTTTGATCCACAGTCAAGCGGCGGACCAAAACGCCCATGAGCATGGCGAAAGAGGGCTCATCGCGAGCGATCTCATTCCCCATTTACGCCGTTTAGTTAATCGTTGATCAACTCATTGCCGGATAGCTTACCTTGGCTAAATACTAGAATATTATTTAACGTGGTTTGCGCGATATTATTTAACGCATCTTCGGTCAAGAAAGCTTGGTGTCCGGTAAAGAGTACATTGTGGCATGATGATAGACGGCGGAACACATCATCAACAATCACATCATTAGACTTGTCCTGGAAGAACAGATCTTTCTCATTGTCATACACATCTAAGCCTAATGAGCCTATACGACCACGTTTCAACGCTTCAATTGCCGCCGCAGAATCAAGCAGTTCTCCGCGACTGGTGTTGATGATCATCACTTTGTCTTTCATCTGATCAAACGCTTGCTCATTGAGCAGATGATAATTTTCTTTCGACATGGGGCAGTGCAACGTGATCACATCACTATTGGCGTATAGCTCAGGCAGCTCAACGTATTTTGCCCCTAATTCAAGCGCCGCTGGATTTTGATAAGGGTCGTAGCAAAGCACCGTCATACCAAGCCCTTTTAAAATCCGCATGGTGGCAACCCCAATTTTCCCCGTACCGATCACCCCAACGGTTTTACCATAAAAGTTAAAGCCGACTAAACCTTCTAAAGAGAAGTTGGCTTCACGAGTACGTTGGTAGGCTTTATGAAAACGACGGTTAAGGCACATCATTAAGCCCACGGTATGCTCAGCCACCGCTTCTGGTGAATAGGCAGGGACCCGCACTACCTGTAAACCTAATTGTTTCGCTGCTGCCAAATCAACTTTATCAAAACCGGCGCAGCGCATGGCAATTAAACGAGTGCCACCTTGATAAAGTGTTTGCAGCACTTCTGCATCCAATTCATCATTTACAAAGGCGCAAACAACTTGGCAATCTTTAGCCATTTGTGCGGTCTTTTGGGTTAAACGGAAATCATGAAAATGAAAGGTGAGCTGCTGAGGGTCAATAAATCGGTTGAAAGAGAGTTCATCGTAGTTTTTCGCGCTAAAAAAAGCGACATTGATCATGGTGCTGTCTCCTCAAATAAGATCAGGCGAGTCAAAATAGTACGCACTAATGAGTATCATTGTTCTCGGTATAAACCTAATCGTAATAAAAATAAACCCCATTTTTTTTCTGGGATAGAGAGGTTCAGCCAGTGTTTCAGTCACATTCATCTCAAGAAACCGTTGTCGCAACCGTTTGCAAACGAGGTCTGCCATCACACTTTTACTAAAGATCAAACATAAAATGCCACAGGCGGGTTTTATTGCTCAAAGCGTTAAATAAAACACATTTAGAAGATTTGGTGTTAACTTGTTGATTTAACGTGTTTAATGGACTTTTTTTGCGTGTGGGTGGGTGTCGTTAGATAAAGGATATGAAATCTTCGCTAGCGTAGCACAAAAAAAAGTGAAATATCAGACTTGCCGGAAAGAAATCACGCCCTATAATGCTGAAAACCGGAGCGTCTGCCAACGCTCCGGTTTTTTTGTGTCCGAAACATACTCAGGTCTGCCAACTTGGGTATGCCGCACCCTTGCGCTAAGGCACAAACAGTGAATTAACTAAGGAAATAACCATGCGTATCGAACAAGAACTTAAGTTAGGTTTTAAAGATGTCCTGTTTCGCCCGAAACGTTCTACTCTCAAAAGTCGTTCTCAAGTTAACTTAACCCGCGATTTTACCTTCAAGCATAGTGGCCGTCAATGGTCTGGCGTGCCTGTGATTGCCGCCAACATGGACTCCGTGGGTAGTTTCGCGATGGCGAAAGCTCTCGCTGAACATGGGGTCATGACCGCGATTCATAAGCACTACACAGTGCAAGATTGGGCTGACTTTGTGCAAACAGCGAATAGTGAAACCTTAAATAAGGTGATGGTTTCTACCGGCACTTCACCGCAAGATTTTCAGAAAACTCAAGATATTATGGCATTATCGGATGATCTGCTGTTTATCTGTATTGATATTGCTAACGGTTATTCAGAGCATTTGGTCGATTACGTACAGCAAGTGCGGGCGGCCTTCCCTGATAAAGTGATTTCTGCGGGTAACGTAGTGACAGGGGATATGTGTGAAGAGCTGATCCTCGCTGGCGCGGATATTGTTAAAGTTGGTATTGGTCCAGGTTCGGTTTGTACCACACGGGTGAAAACGGGCGTGGGTTACCCTCAGCTCTCGGCGATCATTGAGTGTGCCGATGCTGCCCATGGTTTAGGCGGTCGTATCATCGGTGACGGTGGCTGCGCTTGTCCGGGCGATGTGGCGAAAGCTTTTGGCGGCGGCGCTGATTTTGTCATGCTAGGCGGTATGTTAGCCGGTCATGAAGAAGCGGGCGGTGAGCTGGTGGTGAAAGACGGCGAAACCTTTATGAAGTTCTACGGCATGTCGTCAAAGAGCGCCATGGAGAAGCACTCTGGCGGCGTAGCCGGTTACCGCGCTGCGGAAGGTAAAACCGTATTATTACCATTTCGCGGCAGTGTCCACGGCACCATTCAAGACATCCTCGGCGGCGTGCGCTCAACCTGCACTTATGTCGGCGCAGCGGAGCTTCGCGAGCTCACTAAGCGTACAACGTTTATCCGCGTGTTGGAGCAAGAGAATACGGTGTTTGGTAAAGAGAAGTAAGCCAATACTTCGAAAATAATGAACACAAAAAGAGCCGTTTCTAACGGCTCTTTTTTAATGAAGTTGTAATCACTGAATGGGTGACTTTCCCCCATCGTTTGCGCTATGTTGCGAAGCTTATGGTTATCCACATCGCTATTCATCAATGTGTGGTCGTAGGATGGATACTTCTATAAGTCGCAGCTTTACTTTTAGTAGCAACAGTAGCAAGCCCTTGCGTACGCGCTAACCGCTCTACCCTGTCGGGTAGCATTCGCAGAGCCAAGGTTTTTTTGAACAGTCTTTTAAGTTACGGATAGACATAGATAAACGATATTTTACTGTGTGCAACAACAGTATAAGCGCAATCGCTATCAAACAATGTTCAATATCGGATCAAAAGCACAAAAGGTCAGTAATTGTGTGCAATATATTGTAAGTTCTTACTGTGCTTTATCAATAAGCAATATTTATCCTCTTCTATATTTATGATTATTAAGGATATGTTTATGTCTTGTTCTCGATGCATGTGAGACAAATCTATTCAATTGATTGGTGACATAGGTTAATATCTTATTCAAGAAATCTTATAAGTTGACCACTTAGATGAACGAGAATACGAACTGATGTTAAACCCACATTCTTTAAGTAAAAAAAGAGAGCTGGGTGCTTATTACACACCACCAGAATTAAGCCAAGTTTTAACCGATTGGGCTATTGTGCGTTCGTATGAAGACATTCTAGAACCAAGTTTTGGTGGTTGCGGTTTTTTTGACAGCAGCATAGCAACGTTGCGGCGCCTTGGTTGTAAATCTCCAGAGAAACAGTTGTATGGAGTGGATATCGATGGCTATGCATTCAGTATTCTGAGTGATAAGTTTGGGCAGATGGTCGAAACCTCTAGCCGCTTTATCCAAAATGATTTCATATCCGTTCAGCCAAAGGATTTTTTGGTAAACGAGTTTGATGTGGTATTGGGCAACCCACCATATGTCTCGATGCATAATATGACGGAGAAGCAGAGGGATGCATGTGAAATTGTTCTACGTGAATCGCCTTTTTCCGGCTTAACCATGGGGCGTAATGCAAGTCTATGGGCCTTCTTTTTACTTCATTCATTAAGCTTTCTTAAAGAAGGTGGACGCGTTGCTTGGGTTCTTCCAAGCAGTCTACTACATGCAGACTACGCAAAAAGATTGCTAGCAATACATAGAAGCCATTTTCAAAGTGTTAAGGTTTTAAAACTAGCGGAGCGCTTTTTTAAGGAAGAAGGTGCGAAAGAGACATCGGTTATTTTAGTAGCAGAAGGTTTTAGTGCAGAATCAATGGAAGATACCCACTTTTCTGTGACTTCGGTAGAAAATGTGATTGAGCTTAAGCGAGCTGTTGAAAGCCAGTTGCAAGCAACAGAATTAGGCATTGATGGGTATAAGCTAGATTTAGTTAGCCAAGAAGCAAAGAAAGCATACTTTGATTTGATGAACTCTGAGAGTTCTAAGTCGATTGGCCATTACGCAGATATCAAAATTGGCATGGTAACCGGTGCTAATAAATACTTTATTGTTGATAAAAAAACGGTAGAGAAGTTTTGCTTGCCTGATGATGTGCTAAAACCTGCAATTGGAAAGTTTTCTTTTTTTTCAGGGATCACACACGATATGCGGAACCATAAGAAGCTCCAGCGTGATGGCTATAGAGCCTATCTAGTGTGCCCTACAGAAGAACATATGCAGAACCCTGAACATCCAGTATCAAGGTATTTAAATCAGATCACGCAGCAAGAAAGAGATAAAAACAGGACCTTTGCAAAACGCCCACATTGGTTTGCACCAGGTTACGGCATTGATGGTGTTGTTGCAGATTGCTTCATGTCTTACATGATCCACCTTGGGCCAAGAATGGTTGTAAATAGGGCTAAGTTAAACTGCACGAACTCTATCCATAAAGTGCTTTTCCGAGAAAAGACGCCTGCATTAGTTAAACAAGCTTTTGCAATGACACTACTTTCTACGTACTCCCAGTTTTCAGCAGAGATTGAAGGCAGAGCCTATAGCTCAGGTGTTCTCAAGATAGAGCCCTCAGCTGGCAGAAACATAAAAGTACTATTTACTACTGAATGTATTGAAGACTTGGTAGCAATTAAAAGGGAAGTTGAGAGACAACTACAAAAAGAAGACTATAAACGGGCCACGGAATTGGTGGATGATATCCTTATCAAGCATGGTTTAATTACGATGGAACAATGTCAGTGTTTAGGTTCAGGTGTTAGAGCTCTTCGACTTGAACGTTACAAAGGAGTTAGAAGTTTCAATGAATAATAAATCCAAGCTGAAAAAAGAACTTCTTGAATTAATAAGCAATAATGATGATGCAAAGTTAGAATATGGGAAAATTCTAGAAGTTGCAGCAGAATTATCAACATATGATGAAGATAATGCAAGATTTTCTGTAGATGGCAATCTGGTTAAACGTTTAGGAGAGCAATTAGTAGCCAAGAAAACTACAGCTTTAAGCGAACTCATTAAAAATTGTTATGATGCTGAAGCTAGTAAGGTTGAAGTGATATTTGAAAATACTGATCAGCCTGGTGGAAGTATCACTATTTCAGATAATGGCCACGGCATGACAAGAGAATCATTAATAAATGGCTTTATGAAAATTAGTACTTCAGACAAAGAAGATAATCCTGTTTCTCCAAATTATGAAAGAGCAAGAGCTGGACGAAAGGGTATTGGCAGATTTGCAGCTCAGAAAATAGGGAATTACTTAACAATAATAACCCGAACGAGTGTAAATGAACCTTACTTAGTTGTAGATTTTGATTGGCAGGAGTACAAATCAAAATCTAATTTGCTGTCTATTGGAAATAAAATAAGAAATAGTTACGAGGATTATGGCTTCGAAAATGGAACTAGATTAATTATTTCCGGAACTAAAGAAGTCTGGAGTGAAGCTAATCAGTCAACAGCATTCAAATACACGAGTTCTGTAATAAAAAACACACCAACAAAATTAAAAAATGGTCTAGTTGACCCGGGTTTTGCACCTACCTTTTATACTAAACTACCAATTTCAAATGAATTATTGCCAATAGCTTCCGACAATGCTGAGTTTTTAAATAAAGCAACAGCACATATTGAAGCCTCTATTACAGAAAATGGTAATGTGAAAGTAAATATAAAAGGTGTTGAAGATGACAGTTTGAACGATGAGTATGTAATAAGTGAAATAAAATCTGATGTTTTAAAATCGGCAGATTTTAAGTTTAATGCTCACTATTTTAATTTTGGCATAGGTACTTCTAAATATCTATTTACATACATGGATGAAAATAGTGGAATAAAATTATATAGAAACGGGTTTTATGTCGCACCATACGGTAATAAGTATAACGATTGGCTGGGTTTAGATGATTCGGTTCGTAGAAGAAAAATATTGCCCCCACACGCAAATGCTAACTTTATCGGTGGTATAGACATTACTGATATCAATGGAGCTTTATTTGATGAAACATCAGGCCGAGAAGGTTTGATTGAAAATAACTATTTTGAAGAGTTGAGACATATTGCGTATGAGTTGATAACAAGCGCTGTTAGAAGAATCGCCTCAGCACAAGGGAAAAAAGTTACTGCTAGTCAAAAAACGGGATTTAGAAAGAAAGAACCAACAATCGAAGAAAAAATTGAACTTTCGCAATCAAAACTTAGAGCGACAGCTGAACAAATTGTAAATATAGCTAAAGTTGAAAAAAATAGGGATCTATTTACGGTTGATGCTGAGAAAAATTATGATAGACCGACGGTTGATCCTGGAATGACAGTAGCTCTTCACGAAGGACTTATTGAGCAAGAAGCTTATATCAAAGAGCTTATTGATGAAAAAAATATGTACCGAGTTCTTTCATCCTCTGGATTGGCTATTGGTGAGTTTACTCATGAAATTCAACTATATTTAAACGCATTAACACTGAACGGTAAACAGCTTCGACGAGCAGTGTCAGGTAATGAAGAGGCTTTAAAGTCAGCAAATAAGATAGAATCTAATATTGAAATGCTTGTTTCGTATACAGACTTTTTTACCGATACAATAAGAAATAATTCTCAAAGAGCCAAAGAAGTATTGGAAATCAGAGAAGTGTCAAAAATGTTTTTCGATGCGATGCAACCAACTTTGACACGTAGAGCTTATGAGCTTATAACAGATTTTGATGGTGATGACTTTTGGACAAGTCCAATGCATATTTCTGAACTATCTTCAGTATTTATTAACCTGTTTACAAATGCATGTAAAGCAATAGTTCGAGCTAATCAATCAACTGGCAAAATCAAAGTCGCTGTAAAAACTGTTGATGATTCTCATGTCATTCGTTTTGAAGACAATGGAGATGGAATACCTAAAGAGAATTGGGGTAAGGTTTTTAGTGCTTTGTTTACAACAGAACTTTCAAAGGGAGCTTATGCTATAGAAGGTTACCAGATGCGTGGAATGGGGCTTGGTCTGACCATTACTCAAAGTATTGTCGATGGGTTTGATGGTGATATAGCAGTAGTGGAGCCGTCAGATGGTTTTAATACTTGTATACAAGTTGTAATTCCTAAAGCAAAAGAAGAAGAGATACCAGAAAATGTCTATTAAATATTTGTATGTTGATGATGATGAAACTCGAAAATTAGAAGAGTTAATTACTGAGCTTGAATTTCACGCTGATGGTCAACTCAAAATTACGCACACGCAAACTCGTCCAATGAAAGAAATTCAACGGATGTTTTCTGAAGGCGGTTATGATGGCTTAATGATTGATCAAAAACTGGATGCAGCTAATGAAAATGGAGATGTAGCTGGTTATTGGGGGACATCTTTAGCTCAAGATTGTAGAACTGAAATGATTGGAAACCAAATGGAAGTAGCTCCGATCGTTTTGTTCTCTAATGAAGATGTATATGTTAAGTATTTTGATAAAGACCAAAGTGCGCACAATTTATTTGATTATACAGTGGGAAAAACAAAAGTATCGAAAAGCGAAAGCTATGCACATCAAGCTAGTCATATACTAATGGGCTTAGCCAATTCTTATCAGATAGCTAAGGAGAATGTTATTCCTAGAATAGGTTCAAGTGCAAAAATTCAAGAAATACTAGAGCCTCTTTTGAATTGGAATAGTAATATTTACAAATATTGCGACAAACGATTTGTAGAGTATGCTGAATCTAAGTTGGAAGATATTCATACTCTTATTTCTTTAATATTACATAACTTAGTAAGAAGTGCTGGAATGTTAGTTACTGAGTCGATGTTGGCAACGCGCCTCGGCGTAGATATTCAACGATCAGAAGGATGGGGTGAATTTAAAGCTTTACTAGAAGATTGCAAATATGAAGGGGTATTTTCGTCTTTAAAAGATCGTTGGTGGTTCTCTTCGATAGAAGATTGGTGGTATGACAATGAAATTAACAACCAGCCATTAAGAGGTTTAACAGCGACTCAAAGAGTTGAATCAATCAAAGAAGCCACTGGATGTGAAGGTTTAGTTTCTCTGGTACCAAAATACACCAATGGAACTCAAAGTGAGAAGTATTGGGTAAATTGTATTGTTTCTGATACGCCATTAGACATATGTGATGCGATCTTGGTTAGTAAACCTGATCTAATGTCTTGGGAGCAGCCTATTTACTTAGATCCTCAGGTTACTCATGACAGAGAATATGATAGAAATAAATACCCAGTTCACAAAGATTACCAAGATAAAGTTAAACCTCTATATGAAAGGTTGACCAAAGATGGCAACTAAAGAAGAAACAATAAAAGGTGTTAAAAAATTGATATCAGTTATTGATTCATCTAACAGTCAAATTGTCGAAAGTACTGCGCCTTTATATCAATTAATTAACACTCTTGAACGAACAAAATCGAGCAGAGGACTTCACTACACTCTTGATAGCTTAAAGTTTGTGAGTGTTTCTGAACAACAATTTATATGCCGTGATACTTGGAAAGCGGGTTCTTTAGATGTAAGACTTCATATAAGTGTTCGTTTACGACCAAATTTAGATTTTGAGTTTGGAAATGTAGATGAGTCGGTCATAGAGATCACTTATGAAGCGATTAATCATAAAGATAAAATTGCTCGGGGAGCATGGCATTTAGATTGTCATGGTCATCATACTGGTATACCTGACTTTATTCATCCGAGTAACCATATCCACCACGGAGGTCGTAAGGTCAAAGACAATACGCAAGACTACGGTGAATTAGTGTTATTGGATGCTCCAAGACTAATGCACCCGCCTTTGGATATATTTCTTGCTTTTGATTTTCTTTTGACTAACTTTATTGAACGTAGAGTATGGCAGAGTTTTCGGGAAGACAGTCGATATAAGGAACTAATAAAGTTAGCGCAAGTAAAATGGTGGAAAAAATACTATCAGCAGATTGCTGATTATTGGAATCATCCAACTAGTGGTAAAGGTGATGTTGAAAAGAGAGAAAAAGCACAACTCTCTATCCCTTATTTATATGTTTAATTATAACTGGAGTGAATTAACGAGCTTAAAGGAGGCAAAAACGAAATGTGTTCAGAGCAATCTGACGATAAGCCACCGCCGAGTTTAAAAGTCGCAACTTTCCTTCACCCGCAAACGGTTTTTGTTATCGCGATTGGCGATGACTTGCGCGTTATCGTCAATCTCGCCAAGTTTTTTTGTTAAGCGATCGTACATCACTACGTTGACGGTTGCGGCGAGATTCATGCAGCCGTGAGTGGGGATGTAAACAACATGATGGGCTTTGTCGACCACCTCTTGCGGCAGTGAGCCATCTTCTGGGCCAAACAGATAAATGGCTTGTAACCGTTCACCAGTAGGTAATTGACTTTTGTCTACAGGCCAATAACGTTTGGGTATGCTTGACGAGCCGAGACCGCCTGTACGATCTGCGTCAGTACAGACAGGCTGGATAGTCCACGTTTCTTGCAGGTTTCTACCAACGTATGCATTCGATCTCTAAACTTATCACCGCGTCTGAGGTGGTACCAAAGCGAATTGGTGTTGATTACGCTTGATACTCTTTCATTGTTTCAACTAAGTTATCCAATGAAAATCCACGATATTCAATGTCATAACCTTTTAGATTTAACTTTTGCAAAAGGCAGTGAGATTTCTCTATTAATTTGGCCTCACTGTAACGTTTTTGCTGTCTCTTTACTTCGGCAATGAGTATTTTCTTATCTAAGTCATTAATAGCCACTATGTCGATTTCATTGTGACCTTTTGCATCCCAGTACCCACCAATCTTTCCGAACTGCTTTGATTCAACCAATATCGCGACGAACAGGCTCTCTAATTCCAGACCAGAGTACACAGTGAAATCTCGTTCAATATATCTTCGGATGTATTCGTAGTTCTCCATCTCAACGGCACTTTTGTTGGCATGAATGAATCGAAACCAAAAGTTTAGAAACGGATCGGAAATAGAGTAACGAATATCTCGTGAGTTCTCTTTAGAGCTAATCGGGCGCTTTTTGGTAATAACATCAAAAACTTCATCAAGCTTTTCCAGATGGACACCGACACTCATACCTAAGAAGTTTTCAATTCGAGCTCGGCTTGTATTGCCTTTTGATATCGCACCAAGAATATCGAAGTAAATTCTATGCTCTGAGCCAAAATCTTCAACGAGTCGATGAGTGCCTTCTTTTATTAGTGGTGAAAACTCGGAGATTACCGCCTCAAATAGGTTATCGTTTTCAGCAGAAAATCGGGTTAACCACTCAAGGTATTTTGGTATTCCGCCAGACAGGCACCACCATCGAAGCATGTTTTCAGCATTAAATTGATCGTGATCTTTCATTACCTCGGCAATATAAGAAGGCTGCAAAGGTTGAATTTTAAAGAATCTATCATCACGATTGAATAGAGGTTCGTCTTTGCCTTTGAAAATTTTTGTCATCATGCTGTAGAGGGATCCACAACACACTAAGTGCATCATTGAGTCCCTCTTGTTTGCATCCCATAAATTTTGAATATCGGAGAATAGAGCAGGGTTGACGATGTCGATATCTTGAAACTCGTCAATAATGATGGTTAGAGGTTTTTGTTTTGTGTAATCCAACAAGAACTCGATGATATCTCGCAATGATTGGGGCTGGAAAAACTTAACGCCAAGCTCACTATTGATGATTTCTGCGAATTCTGCCACTAAGGAGTTTTCACTCTTTCGGCTTATGAAAAGGTAAAGGAATTGGGTATTTTCTTGTTGAAAAGCTTCGTTTAAAAGACGGGTTTTACCTACGCGTCTTCTTCCAACCATTACGCTAAGTTGCCCCTTTGTTTTTACTATCTGCTCAGAAACCGTTTGTAGAGCTTTTAATTCTTTCTGACGGTTATAAAATTTTTTCATTGCGTTCCACTTTTTTCACGGACTAGCAATAGAATAGAACATTAGTCAATTACTGTAAATAAAGTTACCGTAAAATTAGTTACAGTAACTTTATTTACACTGACTTATATGCCATAAAATGGTCTTCAGGCATGAAAAGTGTTGATTTTACTAGCTGTCAATCTAGTATCTTGATTCCGTTAGCGTTGAATTCTCAATATTAGGCTAACAACTTTTAGAGCAGCTGTGCGTTACGCTGATCACCTCTCAGTCTGTTTCTGGGCAAAACCTTGCTAGAGCAAAAGATAAACGACGACAGAGCTCACTTGCTGCCGACCAACCACTTAAATAATAAACGTCCGATAATTATCGGACGTTTATGTGTTGGTTTTCCAAGGTAATCACCCACGGTTTAAGTCCATAAGCTTCGTATTAAGAAATCCTTTAAAAATAGGAAAAATGTTTGATGTTGTAACCGTTTTTATATAAAAGATTACTGCGGATGATAATTGTTAGTATTTGTATCTATTGATGATGTGAATTTATTTCGCTGGCTTGTTTTTTATGAATAAGAGAGTGGTTGATGAATAGGAATAGTCATGTTGTTTGAAGAACCCAATGCACACAGCAACCCAAATCTTCATCAGGTTTGTCGATGGCTTTCTCGCGATGGTTGCAATATTGGTGATAACAGGTGGTGGCAACAAATGGCGTCTGAAGGGATGCCGATAGTGATGAATGCTGAGGATGAATACGCTGATGTGATCTTTATTTGGCGAGAACCGAGAGGTTCAGATATCCGAGAAGTGTACATTGACATTAATGGTGTCACCGACCATCACAGTTTTACTATGGCCAAGCTTTCTCAGATAGAAGGTACGGACGTGTGGTTTTATATCGCTGCTATTAAGCACACTTGGCGCGGTGGTTATTCTTTTATTCCAGTCCCTCATCAACTATGTCAGCCAAGTTATGTTGGCAGCTATCAAGAGAAAAGGGCTCAGCACCGTGAATGGTTAAAAAAACTATTTCCGTTGAGTTGTCGTGATGAGCTTGGCAGAAATCGATTGGATCATTGCCTGTGGGGAATGAGCAAAACACCGCTGCATATGCCTAATGCTCCGTCGCAAATCTATTGGCAAATTTTTGATCAGAATGGCGGTAACCGTACCATTAAGTCGAGTTTCTCCCTCAACTGGCAGAGTAGGATACTGAATAACAGCCGCAGTGTATGGCTGTATTCCACCACACGCGATACGCAGAAAACATTGCCTGTCGTTTTTATTCTTGATGGCCGTTTTTGGTCTGAGTCGCTACCGATATACGACGCATTGTCATGCGCGACTCAGCAAGGTGTGTTACCAGAAGCCCTATATGTGTTGATTGATGAAGTGGATGGCCGTCTGCGAAGTGAAGAACTTAGTTGTAATCCGCTGTTTTGGCAAGCACTGATACAAGAACTATTCCCTTTAATTTCGGGTTATTTCACCATTAGTCAAGATCCCGAGCAAACCGTAGTCGTCGGTCAGAGTCTCGGTGGTTTGGCTGCTATGTTCGCTGCATTGAATTGGCCTGAGCGTTTTGGAGCGGTCGTGTGTCAGTCTGGATCATTTTGGTGGCCAGATTTTTCTCTGGTTAAACCGCCTAGTGACTATGTACCACCTGAGTCACCACATCTTCTTAGTGATATGAGCCGACAGATACATCAAGGGTTGGGTCGTCACTGCTGTTTGAACATTTTTATCGAAGTAGGAAGTGGCGAAGACATCATGGTCGATCTTAGCTTGGACCTATACCACCAACTCGCTGCTCAACGGCACAATCTTCAATACCGAGTCTTTGATGGCGGGCATGAACGTCTATGTTGGCGTGGTGGCATCATCGATGGACTCTCTTACCTTTTTTCATTACCGCCGAAACGGAGTTAGACATGTCTGAACAATACGTTAATCCTTTTGATAATACTGAAAATCAGTTCACCGTCTTGATTAATCATCATGGTCAATACAGCTTGTGGCCTGAATTTAAGCCTACGCCATCAGTCCCTTGAAGCGTATCTTGATGAACCCTAACTGACTTTGATAATGCGAAACAGGTGTTCTACCTTTGCTCGGATGCTGGCTTTTAGGTATTCGATTTTGAGCATTGTCTTGTTCTTACGAGGATGCTTTTTCGGTGCCCCCATGATCTCACATCTGGAACTTATTCGCTTCTTCCCTAAACATTTACCTATGTAAGTTTTGTTTCAGCTCTCATTCAGGCGATTGTTCCTTGATCAGTAACGATGGGTTCTATTTTGGCTGTCTAGTCAATACGATACAGAAGGCGAATAATCTGACGGAGAAGTATTGACTAACCCAGTATGGAGACCGTTGAAATGCCTTATAAAATAACGTCACTCGACCCTTTTGGGGTTATGGTTGAAGCGCAACACTCTTCTACCCATGTTGTTGAGCTTGATATATCGAGCTTACGCCATTTGTTTGAGCGTCATCAGCTCGTGCTCTTACGGGGCTTTACGGTTTTTGAACAGGCTGAAGATTTTGCTGATTATTGTGAGCAATGGGGAGAAGTGAGCATATGGCCGTTTGGCCGAGTACTTGAGCTGATTCAAAAAGAGCAGCCCGAAGATCATATTTTCGACAGCAGTTACATGCCGATGCATTGGGATGGTATGTATCGTCCGCAAGTACCGGAATATCAGATTTTCCAATGTGTCGAGGCTCCCTTACCCAGTAATGGTGGGCGGACAACGTTTTGTCATACCATGCTTGCCTTAGACAATGCTTCGGAGCAGGAGCGATCATTATGGCGGAAAGTGACGGGACACTATCAACGTAAAATGGAGTTTTATCACAGTAAAACGGTTTCTCCGATCGTGATGCCTCATCCATATAAAGGCTATGACGTCATTCGTTATAACGAACCCCATGTGGTCGACAATGGTGATTTATTGAATCCCCCAGATGTCACGTTATCGGGCATTTCAGATAGTGAAGCGATGGCGTGCCATCAAAGTTTACGCCGCGCTTTGTATGACCCTCGCAACTTCTATGCACATGAGTGGCAGTCAGGAGACATTGTTATTACTGATAACTTCTCTTTATTGCATGGCCGCGAGGCTTTCACATCACATACCCCACGGCATATTCGTCGTGTGCAGGTTTTAAGCAATCCGCCTTACCATAACCCTAGTTTGGAGTCGTACGAATGTCCGCAAGAGTAGTTGATATTGTTATTATTGGTGCAGGTCCGGTTGGTTTAATGAGCGCTTACTTAGCGCAGCGATGTGGATTGAGTACGGTTATCATTGATAAATCGTCAGAGCCATTACAGGTTGGTCGTGCTGATGCGCTTAATGCGAGAACGTTACAATTATTAGAAATTGTCGATCTGTTTGAGCCGCTGTATCCACTGGGTAAGCCTTGTAATACCAGTTCCGTATGGGCAGATGGGCAATTTATTTCCCGCCAATCTTCATGGTGGGAAGCGTTGGAAGGCTGCTTACATCCGCATTTTTTGATGCTTGGTCAGTCTTATCTTGAGCAGCTACTGGACGATAAACTTACTTCATTGAATGCCCCTGTATGGCGTCAAACATCGGTGAAGGATATTGTCATTAATCCAGAAAAGTGTCTGACCGAGCTAACCAATGGTGAGATCATTGAGTCGCGTTTTGTGATTGGTGCCGATGGCGCTCAGTCGTTTGTTCGCCAGAGGTTCACTATTCCTTTCCAGATAGTGCGTCCGGAAATTATTTGGGCTGTGATTGATGGCGTTATTGACAGTGACTTCCCCAAAGTCCCGGAAATTATCGTCTTTCAAGCAGAGACTTCGGATGTCGCGTGGATTCCTCGTGAAGGTGACATCGACCGTTTTTATGTCCGAATTGATACGCATGACTTTACCGTAGAGCAAGTGATCGAAAAAATTAATCGTGCTATGGCACCACATCAATTAAGGTTTAAAAAGAGAGTGTGGTTCTCTCAATTTGCGGTCAAAGAGTCCGTTGCTGAGCGTTATGACATAGAAAATCGCCTCTTTTTAGCCGGAGATGCTTGTCATGTTCATTCTGTCAATGGCGGGCAAGGTTTGAATACCGGATTAGCCGATGCGTTTAATTTGATCTGGAAACTGAACATGGTCCTAAAAGGTCATACGAATGAGTCACTGTTAACCAGCTATCAAGAGGAGCGTCAACCCGTTGCCCAGAGTGTAATTGCCAGCTCGGGTGAGTTAGTGCGCTCGACCAAGTTTTCTGCAACGAATACTCATGCGCAAGATTACGTGAAAATAGTCGAGAAGCGTTCGGGCAATATTACCGGAATGGGCATTCGTTATGGTGAACAAGGATTAGTCGGTACGCGGATATTTGATTTTGTATTCAATACGCCAACGCAAAAAACTCGGCTTTATTCATTGCTGGATTATCGTCAATGGACATTATTGATCGCAAGTGATACCGATTATGAGTTGAATCTGCCAGAGTTTATTAAGGTGATTCGAATTGGCTCTCGGGCAGAGTATGCTCCTTATTGGACAAGTCAAAATCCGTATACTGACCAAGCGTTATTAATACGTCCAGATGGCTACATTTATTCAATCCATAATTTGCTTGATTTGAATGTGTGGTTAGCAACCAGTATCGAGACAATACCGAATAGTTTATTCGTGCAACCTGAGCTTTAAGCGGTGAGGACGATGATCGTCCTCACCAAAAGACAGTTGATGGTGGCGCAAATGATTTTCTTATTTCTTTGCCACTCATCGACTATCTAAACGCCAGTGATGTTACCGACGACTCATTGTATGAGGAAAAGTAGTCGGGTTATTTATTCTCCATCATACTTTGAGTGATGCTATCAAATAATCAATAAAGCACCGTACACGAGGCGGAATATTTTTGCGACTTGGGTAGAGAATATTCATTGTTGTGCTGACTTGGTAAAAATCGGGAAATAACCGAATGAGCGATGGGCCGGGGATTTTATCAATTAAAAAATGAGCGATAGGGCCAATCCCTAATCCATTTTGAATCATTGCCATAACACCCAGCGGCGCATTACTGGTGTGCTTAGGTTGTAATTTTATTTGCTGCTCCTGCCCATTATGGTTAGTTAATGTAAGAATATTATTCGGTAAATTTAGCCGAGATAGGTAAACCCAGTCGTGATCTTGTAAATCGTCTAGGCAAGTGATCGGCTTGGCGTTATTGAGATAATCTTGGCTGGCGTAAATACCTAATTCAAAAGGAGCAATCACTCGGCCTACCATCGACGATGACGTCAACTCACCAATTCTAATCACTAAATCGAGGTTAGATTCGACCATATCTTGCAGACCATCATCTAAGCAAAGATCAAAATTGACATGTGGATACTGTTGATAAAATTCATTTAATAATGGATTGATCAGAAAGGTTCCAACGTCAATCGTCGTTCCAATACGAATTGTTCCTGATATCTCTGACGCTAAATGATTCACTGCTCCCAGTGCTTGATCGGCGATATTCAGTAAGCCACGGCTGTATTGATAAAAAGTGCTTCCCTCGGTAGTCAAACTAATTTTTCTGGTTGTTCGATGAAGTAGCCGCACATTGAGTTTTTTTTCTAATAGAGTGACTTGTTCACTGACTTTGGATTTCCCCATGCCGAGTGACTCTCCCGCTAATGTGAAGGAACCACATTCGACCACTTTATTAAATATGGCAATACGTTTTAATTCATTAAGCATTACTGTTCCCTTATTGGTAACTTTGGGTTCTATTTTTGTCATCTAGTCAAACTGCGTTGTCATCTAAATAATGACACAGTCGATTAGAGAGAATTTGAATGCTTTGGTTTCGATTTAATAATAATTAAATTATTAAAACCCACCTATGGGAGCGGTTCCATTTTATGGATTGACAACAACCTAAATTGTCATCGTTTATTCAGTGTTATGAAAATAATTAAGGGCTGGTTATGCTTGATGTTTACCGAGAAACAGAGATAGATAAAATCACGTTTATTTTATTTGACCAAATTATTGCGCAATGTGATGCATCGTATCAAGGGATTGCTACACTAAAACAGCAACTGCGTGATTCGATAAGAGAACAGAAAAAAATAAAATTACTATTACCTGCATTCCCATGTAAAACCAATAATTTAGATAAAGTAATCAGCCATGAGCCTGATATGGGTGAATATCTAGTGTTAAGACGCTTTTTACAGTGTCTTCGTGATATTGAAGCGGTTTATTCTCCGGGGGTCGTCTTATATATTTTTTCAGACTACCATACATTCTCAGATTATATTGCCGTTGATTTGTCTCATCATTATGCGTATTCTGATGGACTAAAAGAAATGCTTGTCAATATGCATGCTGAAGATTTAATAAAAATAATTAATTTTGAAGATTTTAAAGAGTTTGAGCATCTTTGTGATACCGAGTATTTTTCTGGATTACGTAATATGTTTTCAGAGCCAGGCTACGCTGAAAATTTCACTGAGTTAAAACTTAGGAATAATAAAATGAATCAAACCTATCTAGGTTTGAAAAAATTCATGAATCAAGATCAAAAATATGTATTGTCAACGCTTTCTTACAAAGAGCGTCGTCGTCGTTTAGCTGAAATTGCTAAAGGAATGATGATACAAGGGAAAGCTCTAGATAACTTTCTAAAACAAAAGTTTGCCGATTCGATTCGTTTGAGTATTCATGAGCATCCAATGAATGGAAAAAAGTATTCGTTATATTTATTTGCAGAGCGACAATTTAAAACACCTTGGCATAGCACAGTACTTTTTGATGCAAGCCAAGGTAAAATCATGATTGATACTAAAGAAAATCATCTCAAGCGTGCAGGCATTATTTTACCTATGTTCTATAAGGGTAAAACATGGTGTTATTTACAATTAACTTGCGTTGATCAATCAATGAGTCACGTTGTCAGCCAAATTCGAGCAGAGTTACATCATGAAAAAGCAGGTTTACGTTTAATCAGTCCTACACCTTCTTTATCGGTGTCTGTCTTGAACATTAATGAATTGAGCCAACTGGTTAAAGAGTTTGGTTCGGTGTTATTGCATGGTTTTGCGCCTTTTCATCATCCAGATGATTTATCGACTTGGTATCTGCAACATCGTTCTGCTGTCATTTGGGGTAATGATAGCGTTGTTGAAAAATTGTCCGGTGAGGCGCTACAGCAATCTATTGGTTGGCAATTCGCCACTTTATCCGATGCGATGGCTAATGGAACTTATCGATACGATTACGAAGATATTACTCCTCATGAATATGCTCTGTATTGCGCTTGTTCAGAAACGCCTGTCCATATGACTACGATAGATGCTGGATTAGCGCCACTAACCTTACGTGGTCAAGAACGTGAGCAACTACGAAAGAGCACGTTATATCCAATAAAGCATCACCAAGACTACGCGGAGCAGGAATTACCACCATTGATTCGTTATTGCCAAGTATCTCGGCAAGATATTTTGCGTTGGCAGGGTCACTCATGTGGTCAAAATTCAACAATACGCTTACCGCAAGTGGATGGGCGATCAAATGGAGAGCTGATTGAACAGCGTCTTGACCATTTATGCACAGAGCCGTCTCTTTGCTTTGAACATACTTTGGTGGCAGGGGATATTCTTTTCGTTAATAACTTAACGACACTGCAAGCGAGCTATTCGTTATCACCGAGCAATCAATGTTGGCGTATTCAATTGCAGCCACCATCGATCAACTCACCATGGCAGCCACACAACCGTATAATGCAAAAGGCCGTCAGTGAAGTAGTGTGAAGATACATTGATGTCCTGATAAAAGGCACAACAGCTATCACGCTGGGTGCCTTTTCTGATTTGTCTTACCAGTGATATAGAGGAAGAGACAGATAGTTATCTCTTGGAGACCTATTGCCTCGAACCGGTGAACGGTATTTAACTAACAGCCTGCCCAAGAGCAATAAAAAATGGCACGTTAAACAGGACATTGAAAGGAAAAGTAATGCCTAGTGCTGCGGTGATCGACATCCCTGCATTGGCTTCGGGCAGGCTTTCTTTCATCGCGGCTGGGACAGCAATATACGATGCACTGGCTCCAAGTACCGCCATCAGCGTGATCCCGCCAGCGCTAAACCCAAGTAGCATGCCGAGCCCTGTGCCCGCTAACCCGCCAATCATCGGCATCAAAATAGCAAAGCTGATTAAAAACAGACTGTTATCCCTAAGTGTTGCCAATTGCTGACCGGCGATCAAGCCCATTTTCAGAAGAAATAACGCTAAAATAGCCGAGAAAAGGTCAATAAACAGTGGCGAAAGCTTGTGAACGGTGTCTCCTCCTACATAGCCAATCACTAAACTGCCAATCATTAATAATAGGCTGGGATTGGCGAGGAGTTCTTTTTTAAGAAAGTGACGATTAATCAGCGATACGCTGCCTTTGGCGAGTATTAAACCAACGATGATCGCGGGCATTTCCAATAACACGACAAACAGAGGGAAGTAAGCTTCATACGGGATCTGCTTAGCTTCGAGCAAGGCAACCGCGACGGCATAAGTTGCAACACTGACGGAGCCATAGTGAGCGGCAATCGCTCCAGCATTGATTTTGTCTAACTGACCAAAATACCGCAGTAGCGGATAAGCGATCAGGGGCAGCAACAAACCAAATGCCACCACAATCAAAGCCATCACGAGAAGACTTGCTGCGATATGCGCTTGTAAGGCAATACCGCCTTTAAGACCTATCGCAATCATCAATATCAGACTAAGGGTTTTATACAGGTTATCTGGGAAAGGAATTTTTGCGCCCAGTAGCTGGCAGACAATACCTAGGATAAAAAAAGCAATTACCGCATCAAGCACCATGTTTAGTGCTCTCCTTGCTTGTTAAGCTGATGGTTGGCATTTTCGTTTTTACAGAACGATTAAACGCGGTTTTAAGCCCTTCAAACGCGGTATAACTTGCTAGCAAAGTAGCACAAACAAGAAAACTAAAAGCGTTATACCCGATGGATAAACCTACATAGTAGAAGGTTATCAGCATCATCACTGTGGTCATTGGCAGTGCCATTGTACGAAATCTCATCACACTCTCCTGCAAATTTTTCAGCATGTTATGCTGTTTTAACAATAGATAAAAATAGATAATAACTAACTTTTATATAGGTAATACTCTATATTAAGTGAGTGACGTTTGTCGGAGGGGAACCATGGCATCGAGATTACACGCTCATATTGGCACGTTTCGCCAGCTAGAGATCTTATTAGCGGTTTATCATGGCGGAAGTATTACTGCCGCGGCAGACAGTTTATTTTTAACTCAACCTACGGTTTCTATGCAGTTAAAAAAACTTGCTGAGGCGATAGGCTTACCGCTTTATCAACAAGTTGGTAGAACACTTCGTTTTACCGATGCCGGATTAGCCACGGTAGAAACGGCGAAAAAAATTCTCCAAAACTGTGAAGAATTGGAGATGCGTTTATCTCGTTTTAAAGGCCTTGAGTCAGGGACATTGAAATTAGCCGTAGTGACAACGGCAAAGTATTTTATTCCTCATTTACTTGGCCCTTTTTGTCAGCGCTACCCGGGGATTGATATTCAGTTGACGATAGCCAACCGACAGCAAGTGATGGAGCGCTGTGAGCATGGTGCCGATGATTTTTATGTGTTTAGCCATTTACCCGAAGGGTTAGAGCTGGACGTGATTGAATTTATGGCCAATGATTTGGTGGCGATTGCCGCGACGAGCCACCCTTTCACACAACAAGAGAGGGTGTCATTAGCCGAGTTTTGTCAGGAAGATTTTTTGATCCGCGAAGTGGGGTCGGGAACCCGCTATGCGACGGAAGCTTTTTTTAAGAAACAGCCCTATCAGCCTAATATTAAAATGACCATTGCCAGTAATGAGGCGATTATTCATTCTGTATTAGCTCGCTTAGGTGTGTCTATCTTGTCTGCTCATACCTTAGCGTTTGGTAATATATACGGTGTTAAAGTGATTAACGTCGAGTCGTTACCGATCAAAACCAGATGGTCATTCTCGTGGACTCGCCAGCGCGCCTTATCTCCGATTGCCGAGGTTTTTCTCAATTACGTGCAAGCAGAAGGGCGTGAAATCATTCAGCAAACGGTGCAATTGTCATAGCGAGTTGGTTGCTTGTCTAAAGAGTAAAGCCTGTATTGGCAATCATGATGATTAATAAGGAATATAAGTATGAAAAAGTGGTTATTACTGATCACGATTGCGATATTGGGCGTGGCATTTTTTGCACTCGATCTTAATCAGTTGCTGACCTTAGACGGTGTTCAGCGTCATTTAGCGCAGTTTGAACAATGGCGTAGTGATGCGCCTTTGCTGGTGGGGATGCTATTTTTAGCGATCTATGTGCTAGTGACTGCCTTGTCGTTACCGGGAGCTGCGGTGATGACGCTCGCCGCTGGGGCGTTATTTGGTTTATGGTGGGGAACATTGATCGTTTCTTTTGCTAGCACCATCGGTGCCACCTGCGCTTTTTTAGTTGCGCGTTATTTATTGAAAGAAACCGTACAACGGCGTTTTGGTGAGCGCTTACAAGCGCTGAATCATGGCGTAGAAAAAGACGGAGCCTTTTATTTATTTACCCTACGACTGGTGCCTATTTTCCCCTTTTTTCTGATCAATATTTTAATGGGCTTAACCACGCTTCGCGCCGTAACCTTTTACTGGGTCAGTCAATTGGGAATGTTGGCCGGAACCCTTGTCTACGTTAACGCTGGCACCCAACTGGCGCAATTAGAGAGTCTTGGGGGGATTTTATCGCCAGCGATTTTATTCTCGTTCGCTTTGTTAGGGATATTCCCTTTGGTCGCGAAAAAAGTGGTCGAGAAAATCAATCAACGCCGGCGAGTCAGTGAATAGCGGTTATCGTTACCCTGAACGTGAATCGGATATTAATTTAACGACGGCTTTGGCGACTGCGTGCCGCTCTTTCTTTATGAGCGGAAGCCGCTTTAGCTTGTGATTTCAAAATCGAGTCTACGGTTAATTCCATCGGCTCTTTTGGCTGTAAGCCATGAGGGAAGGTACGTGCCCGTGGTGATATATTGAACTCTTCACTGGAAGCGCGAGGCATACGTTTAAAACGATACAGATAAAAGTTTTCTAACTTTTCTCGTGCCCAATCGGTTTTGTTTAAATATTTGACACTACTGGCTACCGAAGGGTTGGTATGAAAACAGTTAAAGCGCATCGCCGTATCTAAAATATCCCAGCCATAAAAATCCACCAGCTCTTGCAGTAAGGTTTCTAACTTAAGGCCGTGTAATGGATTGTTTTTTTGTAGTTCGATTCTTTCTTGATCAGTCATGATAACCGGCTCCTAAGGGTAAACGGTAGATAGGGTAGGTATAGCAGGATTTGGCAGATATTGGTGATGTACTTGTTCATCCTTGCAGAGGGTGCGCATTCTAGCAGAGTTGATCGTACTTCCCTATGATTATCTCTGATCCGTTAACACTATCCCCTTGCTACTTGAAGTTGCAACGATGTCAGTTCAGCTCGTTTTAATATTGATGCTGATCGAGAGTCGTTTATCTGCAACTCCAAGTCGTTTGGGTATCACATCATTTAGGAAGCGGATGAATGAGTGGTAAAATAGTGCAAACGTTCAACCAATAAATCGACAAATCCCTGCCGATCAACATCAAATAACACGGTCGCATTAGCGGGATGATTGGTGAGCTGATAACGATCAACCACGGTCATGCCTTGCGTGTATTCACCTTGAGTTTCAATACCGACCCAGCATCTTTGAGCTTTAAACAGTTCAGGGGCCAATAACCAAGCGATGGTGCATGGATCATGCAACGGTGCGCCTGCTAGCCCCCATTTGGGATCACGATGGTAAATCATAAAAAAGTCGAGCAGTTCGGCAACGACACCAGCAATCGGATTATCAATTTTCCGAATACGTTCGATATCCTCATCCATGATTTGCGCCCGATGGGTGACATCGAGGCCGCACATGGTGATCGGAATACCAGATTGAAAAACCAGCTTAGCGGCTTCTGGATCGACATAAATATTAAATTCCGCGGCCGGAGACCAGTTTCCGGTTTCAGCGCCGCCGCCCATTAGGACAATTTCTTCAATTTTCGGTATTAACTCACGATGTGTGGCCAGCAGTAGGGCAATATTCGTCAGTGGACCCGTTGGCACTAGAGTAACGGGTTGTTCACTTTGTCTAAGGATGTTAGCCATGAGCTCAACGGCGTGTTCCGCTTGGGGAGCAAAGCTGGGGTCAGGTAAGGTTGGTCCATCCAGACCACTTTCACCATGAACATTATCGGCAATGATCAGCTCTCGCATCAGGGGCTTTAATGCCCCACCGGCAACCGGAATATCACTTCTACCCAGTAAGGTAAGAATACGTAAAGCATTATTTAAGGTTTTCTCAGGGGTTTGGTTACCGGCACTCGTGGTCACCGCTTTGATTGCTAATGATGGAGAAGCGCACGCTAGAATTAACGCAATGGCATCATCATGGCCGGGGTCGCAATCTAAAATAATCGGACGTGTCATAAAGAAGGGTACTCCGTTTGTTTTTAGACTTCAGTGTATCGATTTTGCGAACCACAAAGTGTGAGTCTGTCGCTGAAACGAAGAAACCTAATGTAAGCGAAGAAGAAAAAGTGTGAGGTATGTAAAATTAAGTTATTGAGGATTGCTATTTAAGAAGCGTTGCAGCTCTTGTTCATCAACAATAGTTAGTCCAGTCGCGGTTTTTTCCACTAATCCTTGAGCGATCAATTCGTTGACTGCTCGGCGATAGACTCTGCTTGAGGTGCCAAATCGCTCGGCTTCTTGACTCGCTTTGCTAAAGCTCCCCAGCGCCATCGTTGAGCGTTGGCGTAAAAGTAAGTCATAAGCAATGTTATAAGTCAAAGGATGAAGCAGGCGGTTAGTGTAGATCTCCATTGAATCTCGGTAATCTTCCGCCAACGCAGCGGCAAAATACACCATCATTTCTGGATGCTGTTCAAGGGTTTTTGCTAGCGAAGCTAGACAAATAATATCGACTTGTAGATGCTCATCGGCGGTGACCGTCCACTGACAGGGCGTTGCGGTAAAAAACTCCATCTCACCAAAAATATGATAGTCGCAGTTAGCCTCTCCTAATTGAAATCGTCGCCCGTTAGCGGCGAGAATGCTCATTGAAACGCGCCCGCCGGGAACCACGTAAATATGCTCTAATGGTTCACCTTGCTTAAGAATATCGCTCCCAGCATCGATATAAGCCGTGCTGATTTGGCATTGATAAATGAATGTCTTAAAGGCTTGCTTTTGTTCTTCAAGGTAAGCATGGAAGCGACCAGATGAATAGGGAGTTATTTTCATAATCTATCGACGAGAAATCAGGATGCTCAACGTTAGCTTGATTAGCCACAGGTCGCAAGTTTTGCCTTCTCTGATGTAAAAATCAATGAGCGCTAAGAGATGAGATAAGCAGCGGTATCGTAGTCACCGCTGCTTAATGCGCTTGCAGGAAAAATTAAACGCAGTGACTCAAGGCATCTAACGCTGCCGTTGCGGCAAGCTTTTCACCTGCCATCATCGCTTGATCAGCGTTAACGTATTGCGTGACGCCTTGCTGTACATCTTGCTGGTACAAAACGACATTATTGAGCACAGACGCAACTTGTAAGCCACGTAATCGACCTACGGTAAGCAACGCTGATGTTTCCATATCTGCCCCCAAGACTCCTTTCTTATTCCAATAATGGCACAGGTTTTGTTCTTCATCGGTATAAAAACTATCGTGTGAGCGAACCAATCCAAAATGGACCGCTGTGGGCTGCTGTATTAAAAATGCGTGTAAGCGACTCAGAAGCGAAAAGCTGGAAAATGCAGGGTAGGTGCCTGCAATATAGGCTTTTGACCCGCCCTCATCCCGCACCGCGGCTTCCGCGACAATCAGATCACCCAGTTGAATGTTAGCCTGCATTGCACCAGCAGAACCAACGCGCACAATATGGCTGACACCGCACTGCTTTAGCTCTTCAATCGCGATAATCAGTGAAGGCGCTCCAATACCAGTACTGCATACGGTGATCTGTTGCCCATTATAACGACCATTGAATAAGCGGTATTCACGATTTTCAGCAATCAGCTCAGGATTATCGAGTAGCGCCGCGATTCGATTGGCTCGATTCGGTTCCCCACAGACAATCACGCGATTGGCGACTTGGCCATAGGCGACATTGATGTGAGGCTGAATCATACCGTGGCCTCTTGAACTTGGTTTGCTGACGTCACAGTTTGGTTATTACGTTTTGCAGTACGAACCCATTGCCGAGTTCCATTCGCGGCAATAAACATCAAAATAGCGTATTGCACAGACATCGCATAAACACCTTGAGTCGCATAAATACCGACGCTGATGATATTAATCACAATCCATAGCATCCAGTTTTCGACATATTTACGTGTCATTAAAATTTGCGCGACGATGGATAACACTGTCATGGTTGAATCCCAAAATGGGAAAGCGTCCGGCTCTAACACAGGTTGCGCAAGTTCGGCTCCTAATCCATTCATGATCTCGACACTAATGTTCGCGAGAGCCAAAAAGAAAGGATCAATATAAACCGTCAGTAAGCCAATGCTGACGATACTCATGCCCGCCGTGATCAGTAGTTTTTGTTTGCTTAACCAACGAACTTGTAAAATATCACCTTCCGCGTTGGGTTTTGTCCATGCGTACCAACCGTAGACATTCGCGCAAAAAAAGAACAATTGAAGCAGTAATAAACCGTAGAGTTGAATTTGGAAAAAGATCACGGCAAATAGGGTGACGTTGAGCAAACCAAAAAGATAGTTGATGGTTTTTTCTTGGCTGGCAAACCAAATGCACAGTAAGCCAAATACTGTACCAAAAGCTTCGATCCAGCTCATGGCATAGCCAGAGCCAATCGGGATATTAACCAGTGTGTTATTAATATCGAGTAGAGCAAAAAGATCCATAGTCATTACCGTGGTGATTTATTTTGTGCGCTTATATTAAGTGGTTCTTTGCGTTAACAGGGAGGACATATGTCCCCCTGCGATTGAGAGCGATCATACATTTAATCAATAATCTGTTTTTATAAAGGCTGAAAACCGGCTTATTTACTCTTCATATTTAAAGCGCGTGGTTATTTGATAGTCCGAGATAGTTAAATGCGACCGACTGCAAGGGTTACCTTGGTTATCAGAACCGACCGATAACTGTTTGTCTTGGTGATCGAAAACCACTTCAACATACTGACAATCCTCTTGGCCATCACGAAGAAAAGGATTGTTAACGGTTGGTTTGACACTAAAAGAATGGGGATCTGGTGCGTCTAGCGTGAGTGGTGAGTTAACGCTCGGTCGAGCATCAGAGGCCAGATAATCGTAGCTTTCTTGATAATCAAGATAAGGATTATGAGTGGCTGGTAATTTGAAAATGAAACTGTCTTTTGCTGGAGCGTCAAGGTCTAAGGTCTGTGCCGCTTTATCGCTATTGCTTTGGCTAAATATATCCAATTCTTTTTCAGACGCTGTCACGGATAGTGAAATCAATAACAGTGTCCCAGCCAATTTTGAGAGTTGATGCAGTTGCATATGAGTGCCTTGTCCATCTTTTGTTATCAATATCTGGGAGCAGTACCATATACATTTTTTTACAAAAGTAAATAAATTTAGGGATTGCAAAGACAGCGTTTTACTGAGTTGGATTTTTTACTGCGCAGCTTTAATTGTGATATTTATCACGTCTTTTTGATTTTCACTGTATGGGTTAAACGGTAGTTTTTAAATCTAACGTGTTAATAATTATAAGTATATTGAATTTTTTGGTTATTTTTAGCACAATCATAACTTAATTTTAGGTTAATGCAAATGATAGTAATTGTTATTCGTATAAAGTAGTATTGCGCACATTGTAAATCTGTTATTGATCAATAAGGTAATCTCTCAGATGTTGACTAAAACGCTACTTTCTACCTCAATATTGCTTGCTCTTTCCCCTGCGGCGTTTGCCGAAAAAACAACTCAGTTTGATGAAGTGGTCGTCTCTGCGACACGGACGGCACAAAGTAAAAAGGATGTATCAACTTCGATAGAAAGTGTTTCTTCGGCCGATCTTGAAAATATGTTGGCAGATAATTTACAACAAGCTTTTAGCTATACCCCTGGTGTTGAAGCTGAAGCCGAGGGTCGCTTTGGTATCTCAGGATTTACTATTCGTGGCATGTCAGCTAGCCGAGTTAAGATGATGATTGACGGTGTTCAACAGCCTGTTCCATACAATCCAGGGGCAGCAGAACAGCGTAAATATCCGAACACGATTGAGATCGATACTTTACAAGGGATAGAAGTTAATAAAGGCGCTTCATCAACGCTTTATGGTTCTGATGCATTAGGTGGTGTCGTTTTGCTACGTACTAAAAATCCATCTGATATCTTGAGAACTGAAGGGGATGAACAGCGTTTTGGGATTAAATCTGGCTATACCTCGGTTAACGATCAATATAAAACCACATTAACATGGGCAATGCGCCAAGATAAGTTAGAAACGTTGTTGATGGCAACTTACGCTAACGGAAATGAAACTAAAACACATGGCTCAGGTACAGAAGTAGAAGGCCCTGAACGAGGAGCTCAAAATCCCGCTGATTCAGAGCTTGGTAATCTTTTGGCTAAAGCCTTCTATCAAGCTAACGATCATCATCGATTTGGATTAACGGTTGAATATTATAAAAAACAGTACGATGAAGACCGATTAAATTATAACGGATATACCATGGCACCGGGCTTTACCTATTCCGATAACTCAAGTAAAGATACCAACCAGCGTTTGCGTATTGGTCTTGAGCATAAATGGTTGATGGATAAACCGTTTGCTGACTCTATGGATTGGTCACTTAACTTCCAAGATTCAAATTCGTTATCCAAAAACTATGATACTACACAACGCAACGGTCGTCGTTTACGTGAGCGAGAAGCAAGCGATAAATCTATCCAATTTGATGGTCAATTGTCTAAAATTACTGAAATTCACGGTAATCTTCATGAGTTCACTTATGGGGCCAGCTATCTTAACAATGACTTTGATCTAAAAAATACCGATTATAGTTTAGACTCTGGGACTTCACGTCCAGGAAGCACGGGTGTACCAGACGCTACGATTAATCAGTGGGGAATATTCTTACAAGATCAAGCCTACTTTATGCAAGATCGCCTAATTGTAACCGGCGGTTTGCGATACGATAATTTTAAGGCTAAGCCGGACGTCGACTCGGGATTTTCGAAGGCTTATGAAGCAAGCAAAAACAGCGCAATCACCGCTAAACTAGGTTCTGTTTATCACATTAATCCTCATTTATCGGTATTTGGACAAATCAGCCAAGGATTTAAAGCACCTACGGTTTATGATCTTTATTATTTCTATAACCAAGGTGCTGTTATTGAAGCTAACCCAAATCTTAAAGCTGAAAAAAGTCTTTCCTATGAGCTCGGGTTCCGTGGGCAAAATAACGCAGCGAATTTTGAATTCACCACATTTTATAATGAATATACAGATTTTATTACTCAAACAAAAACAGGTGAGCTAGGCGGTAAGGACGTTTTTACAAAGCAGAATTTAGATGAAGTCACTATTTATGGTGCCGAATTGAGTTCTCGAATTGAGCTAGATAAAGCTCTAAATATTCCACAAGGTTTTTATACTCGTCTCGCTATCGCTTATGCGGATGGCGAAGATAAGAAAACCGGTGATAGTCTAGACTCCGTTGCACCATTGATTGGTAATATAGGTTTGGGATTAGAGCGAGAGCAATATGGCGCATTATTGAATGTTAAAATGGTAGCGAGCAAAACTAACTGGCAGCTAGCAACTAATGTTGATGCGTCGGGATATACTCTTGTAGATTTAACGGCATACTATAAACCGATGCAAGATATAACTATTCGCGCAGGTTTGTTTAATGCGTTCGATAAAAAATATTGGTTATATAATGATTTAATTGGACGAGATTCAAGTTCATCGGCTCATGGTAGTGCATTCAATATCGACAGTAAATCACAGCCAGGTCGAAACTGGGGGATTAACGTCGATTATCAATTCTAATTTTTATTAGCGACATAACTAGGTCAGCTGCTGACCTAGTTATGCTCAATATTTTGAATTCAAGTTTAACGCTAAAAGTCGTTCCGATATGATCGTTTCAGAAGAGAATGGACTTATCCGATCACAAAAAACATTCATCTGGCATATCTCAATCTAAACTCTTATTCATTGAAATATAAGGTTTTACTGAAATTTTCATCTCTTCTTCTCAAATAGCCACATTTTGTAAATGATAATGCAATTGATAATTGATATTGTTTAGTTGTTGGGTAATAATCTCCCCATTAAGGCGCTTAGTTTTGATTTGGAGCACGACGTGAATTTCCCCAGATATTGTGTTGCGGCGACACTTTCACTTGCCATTCATGGAACCCTGCTGTTGATGGATGATGAAGCCAAAGTTTTTGCTATGCCAGCTGGGAATCAATCGACCTCGGTATCGCTCAACTTTGTTGCTCAGCCTCAAACTGTACGTCATGAGCAGCCGGTGTCATCGCCAACTGAACCTAAAAAGCAGAGTAAGCCAAATACGCCTAAGCCAGAGCAGGAAAAACCTCGAGAAGCGAAAAAGGTAGTAAAGCAGGATAAGCCTTCTCCTGCGACTCAACCGTTGGCGAAAAAAACAGCATCATCATCGTCGTTAGTCAAGGAAGAACCCACCAATGAGTGGCAAGAGAATAAGGAGCCTGCGCCAGCGCCCAGTCGTAGTGGGGTAACCAATCAACCTACGCTTGTGGAAACGCCCTCATTTCTTTCGCGCCCCACACCGCCTCACTACCCAAGGCTGGCACAAAAGCGTGGTATTGAGGGGGTGGCTTTATATGAAGTGTGGCTGGATGAGCATGGCCGACAAATTAAGCAAATTTTACTCTCTTCATCGGGAGCTCAATTACTCGATCAATCGGCGCTGAGTGCGATTAAACAATGGAAATTTTCACCTTACACGGTGAATGGGCAAACCATGGCTCACCGTGTGCAAATCCCTGTACGTTTTAAATTGGAAGGATAATGGAACTACTGACTCAACTTGAGCAAGAGCTTGGCCTGATGGCTTGGCCATTATTTTTGTGCTCTCTTTTCGCGACGATGATTATCGTTGAACGTCTAATCCAAGTGTTATTTACCCTTGGGGCCAGTCGAGGTTCGATTGGTGCGGCGCTTAATCAAATTTCGCCGATGCACAGCGATCAAATTGAAGCGCTAGCAGAGGAGTTATCGACTAAACGGTCACTACTTTACAAAGGGGTCGCGATGCTGCTAGCTCATCACGATTTTTCTAAAGGGCTACGTGAAGATACGGCGGGGATCTGGCTTCAAGATAAGCGCCATCAGCTTCATTCCGGATTACGATTATTATCCCTGATTGGTGCGATCAGTCCATTACTGGGTTTATTAGGTACGGTACTCGGATTAATTGAAATGTTTAAAGGTGTCGCGCTTTCGTCTGGCAATATTACACCGAATGATCTCGCCGATGGATTAGGGATTGCGATGCGCACGACGGCAGCAGGTTTATTGATTGCCGTCCCTGCGATTACCGCGGCTCAATTACTTGGTGCATGGGCAGATAGAGTCATGGCGAAACTTGAGCATACTTTAAACTATGTCAATTTATGGCTTGAAGGGGTATCGCTACAGCATGACTGCACTACTAAAAATGGACGTTGTAGCCATGCTAATCATGTCGTTGAAAAAACAGCGGTCAATCCATCATGATTAAAACGCCGCCAACGACAGAATCATCACTGATGCCAGATTTAACGCCATTATTGGATATTATCTTTATTGTCATGGTCTTTCTGCTACTGACCGCAGCGGTTAAGTTTACGTCATTAGACGTGTCTTTACCGAGCACCGATTCACCTGTGGTCAGTGAAATCAATACCCAATCCATTACGGTGAATATTTTGGCTCAACAGCCGTATTGGGCAATCGATGGTACCACTTATGTTGCTTGGCAAGATTTTACAGAGGCGTTATTAAAGCGCAGTAAAGCCAGCGCAAAACCGATTGTGATTGCTGCGGATAAAACCGCTCAAGTACAGAATTTGGTCAAATTACTGGCATTTTTACAAGATAATGGCATTGCAGCGACACAGCTTTTGACTGATGACGATTAACGTAGAGTTTGAAACTGATTGCGAAACGTTTTTGGTGTCATTGCTTTAATCGCTTTAAATTGGCGATTAAAATTGGATAGATTACTAAAGCCAGTTTTCTCAGCAACCAGAGCAATGGGAAGCGAAGAACTGGCTAGCAGCTCACAGGCTTTACCGATGCGAAACTGTTTAAGATGTTCAGAAAAGCTCATCGAGTAGTGTTTTTCAAATAAGCGATAGGTTGAGCTTTCACTCATATGCAGTACACGGCATAAATCAGTGATTTTTATTGGGTCAGCGAAATGAGATTCGATATAGCGTTTGGCAAGGTGGACTTTTTTGTGTGCTTCACTGTTGGCACTTAATTGCGATAGTCGGTAGCTAGAGGCTGATAAACGCTGAGCATCTTGATCTTCCGCCATGATCAATAACGACTCTACAATTCGTAGCGCCTGATAAGAACTGGCTAACTTTTCAATATCACTCAACTGGTTAGCAATAGCCTGAGCCGTTGCGTGGCTCAGTTTTAAGCCGTAGGCTGAACCTTCAAGTAAACGTTGAATAGACTGTGTCGGTGGTAAGATAGCTTGAATTTTATCAATCCATTCTGGTTTAAACCATACAATCGTTGAGTGCAGTGCTTGCGCTTGTTTGTGGTGTAGGCGCCCAGTGATCATATGAGGCAAGCCGGGGCCATATAATAATAAGGTGTGATCGTCCACGGTACCGCTAGCATCCCCTGCAAAATAGTTTCCCTGAAAGTTTTGGTTCGGGTTGTGATAGAGCACCAATTCATATTCCGTATGATAATGCCACGGGCAAGAAAACTCTTCCGTATCCGCTTGGCAGTGATAATGACGGATAACCCAGTCATGGTTTAGGCTCTGCAGTACATTTTCAATCAAAGGGCGCATAGCTGTTCTCCATCTATTGGCTCTGATCATAAAGGCTTAGCCTTTTCTGTCAAATGATGTATTTATTTTGACGGTTTAGTATTAAAAGTGGCAGGAATAACATCATTTATCTTATCAGGATTGATTACACTAGCGGCGTGTTCTCCTACAACTTAAAGCGGCAGCGCCAAGCAACTTGGGAACATGGTAATTTTTATTGTCATCCCTAAACCACCGCCTTGGGCGGTGGTGATTGAACCTTGGGGCTATTGCCCGAAGAAGTGCCCATGTTAGAAGTAAACCTCTTATTCACCATAAATAAGAGGAAACAAAAAACATGGGCGATTACAGAAGTTCATCACATGTCCAATTTTTGGGCAAGAGGTTACTTTGTTGATACGGTTGGCGTAAATGAAGAAATCATCAGACGGTGCGTCAGACACCAAGACAAGAAAGATCAAGAATATGAGGCGCAGTTAGAGTTGAAGATGAACTAACAGCGCGAGTATGCCCCCTTTCAGGGGGCTGTAAACCAAAGCCGCCTTCTAAGAAGGCGGATTTTTACTTGTGACTCGTATCGGGTTACCTCCTGCCATTGGATAGCATGACATGTATCAAGATAAAACCGCCTTATTGTTTATCATGACCGCCTTAGTGACGGGATTATGTGGAGCTTTTTTTTACCCATTATCGAGTCTATTTATTGTTGAAGCGCTCGGTGCTTCGCCGATGATGCTGAGTCTATATATGGTGATGGCGGTTGTGAGTTCCGTGGTGGTGTCGCAGTGGTTAGCCAAACAATCGGATCGGCACTGGCAACGCAAAGTAATTTTATTGGTAGCACTTGGCTGCTATTTGATCACTGTAGTTAGCTTTACCCTCATTCGTAGTTATTGGTTAGCGATTGTTGTGGTGACCTTATTTGGTAGTGTAAGTGGTGCGTCGTTTGGTCAACTGTTTGCCCTCGGACGGGAATACGCAGATCGCCATGTGGCAGATAAAACCACCTTTCTTGCCACGATGCGCGCAGGGATTGCGATTGCTTGGGTGTTTGGCCCTCCTTTGGCATTTATGCTCAAAGCCAGTTTTGGTTTTAATGCGGCGTTCAGTGTTTCTGCTGTGATTGTGACGATTGCTATTGTGCTGATTGCTAAATATTTACCGAAAGGTGTTGAAAAAGCGTCAGCCTCAGATCCTGCTGCCGCGTTATCATTACCCAAGCAAGGGGCGGTAAAGCGGCTTATCATTTTATATTGTATGACGATGGTGTTTACCTTTGCAGCGAATAATTTATACATTACCAGCATGCCTTTGTATCTTTCACAAGAGTTGCTCGTTCCCGCTCATTGGTTAGGCTTACTGTTTGGGATGGCAGCGTTATGTGAAATACCAATCATGTTGCTGGCGGGGAAATTAGCGCAGCGTTTTGGTACGACTCAACTTCTGTGCGCGGGTATAATGAGTGGCATGGCATTTTATTTGATTATGCTAACCAATACGACCTTCACCACTTTATTATTAGCGCAAATCCTCAATGGCTTTTTTATCGGTGTCTGTGCGACTTTAGGCATGGTGGTGTTGCAGGATATGATGCCTGATCGTTTGGGGACAGCTTCCACACTGTTTTCCAGTATTCTTAGTATTAGCTCATTAGTGGCGAGTGTAGCGTTGGGTGTCGTGGGTGAGCTGTTCAACTATTTCAGTACGCTGTATGTCTCGCTGATTGGCGCTGTGGCGGCATTAATCTTGCTCAGAGTTTTTATATGGTTAGCCGCAAAGCACGAGCAGCGCGCTAGCGTTACTTCTAACGCGCTGAGCTAGCCTTAATGAAGGTAATCATTAAGGCTAAAGCTTGAATGGCAGATTAACGAGGTTTTTTTTGGTTACGTTGCTGGGCTTTACGGGCTAACTTTTCAGCTCGTTTTTGTTCGATAATCTGCGCGGTATCGCTGCCAATGTGCGCTTCACCTCTTTGTTTGGCTAACTGCACTTGTTTTTCTCTTTCACGAAAGCGTGCCAGTTGTTCTTCGCTATGAGTGCCAAAGCATTGTGGACAACTAACCCCTTGTTCAAACTGTTCACTTTGCTTATCTTGTTCGGTAATCGGTAACCGGCAGGCATTACAGATTTGGTAATCACTTTCTTGTAATCCATGACCAACCGCGACGCGGCCATCGAAGACATAACAATCACCTTGCCATAAGCTCTCTTGCTCTGGCACTTCCTCTAAGTATTTTAAAATGCCACCTTCGAGGTGATAAACCTCTTCAAATCCTTGTTCTTTAAGATAAGCGGTGGATTTTTCACAGCGAATGCCGCCGGTACAAAACATCGCTACTTTTTTATGTTTCTCAGGATCGAGGTTTTGTTTTACATAGTCGGGAAACTCACGGAAAGTTTCGGTATGTGGATTTTGAGCATGCTTAAAGGTGCCAATTTGGATCTCATAATCGTTACGAGTATCGACGACCAGCACTTCAGGATCGGAAATCAGCGCATTCCATTCTTTCGGCTTAACATAAGTGCCAACCACATGACGAGGATTAATACCTTCAACTCCCATCGTCACGATTTCTTTTTTGAGTTTGACCTTGCTGCGCTGAAAGGGCTGCTCTGAAGCCAAAGATTCTTTATAAACGGTTCCTTTGAGGCAAGGCTCTGTATCCAGCCAAGCAATTAAAGCATCAATGCCTTCTCGTGATGAGGCAACCGTGCCGTTAATCCCTTCGCTAGCGAGTAATAATGTACCGCGGATATGATGCTTTTCCATTAGCTCAAGCAGTGGAGCTTGCAGCGTTTGGTAATGGTTAAGCTCGACAAACTTGTACAGAGCACAGACAACATAGTGACTCATTGGGGACCTTTTAAAAACCGTATAAAGAGTTGGCGCGTAGTATAGCGAAGCATGGCTTGTACAAACACGGATAGTTTATAGGGGTATAAGCGGTACTTTCGGATAAAAATCGTGACAATTGAATGGAGGTTGTGTGGACTGAGATGAGCAGCATTGGCTCAATATTCATCTTGTTCAGAAATTTCGTATGTTATTGTCAGTTTATATGGGTTTCCATCACAATTTTTTTCTCTAAACTAAGCACTATCTTAGGAAAGACAATAATTCTTTGTCTAAATTGAATCGTTAAATTTATTGAGGAAAAGACATGAAATCACTCATTACCAAGCTGGTTGAATCAAAATCTGGTTACAGTACACTGGCTTTACGTATCCCGATTGGGATTGTTTTTATGGCACACGGCGCACAAAAGTTATTCGGCTGGTTTGGTGGTTATGGACTAGAGGGAACCGGACAATGGATGGCATCGATCGGTTTAGGCCCGGGTATGTTGATGGCATTTCTGGCCGGCAGTGGTGAGTTTTTTGGTGGTTTAGCCATTTTACTGGGTATTTTGACTCGTCCTGCTGCAGCGGTACTCTCTGTAACTATGTTAGTGGCTATTTTTGCGGTTCATTTTGAGCATGGTTTATTCATGTCGAATGGTGGTTACGAATTTGCATTAGCTTTATTGGCGGCCAGCGTGTCGTTAATGATGTCTGGTGCGGGGAAATTGAGTATCGATCAGTTTATTTCTCAACGTCTGCGTGGCTAAGTCAGTGTATCAGCCTCAAGGCTGGTAATGAGTATCGAGATTGATAAAATGCCGACTTTGTACAAGTGCGGCATTTTTTGTTGTTTAGTTTATATCGAGGTTTTAAGTGCGACTGGGTAAGTGAAGAAAATAAGATGGATAAAATTAAATAAGAAGTGCAATAGCACGGCAACCCACAAACGACCACTGCAATAATAGATCGCACCATAAAGAGCACCAGCTAAGGTGGCAAATAGTACTAAAGTGACGCCTCCAGCTAGGTGGGCTAAGCCAAATAGACTACTCGCAATAATAATACCTAAACAAAACCCCCACTTATCCGTTATTTTTTGTTGCAAATAGCCGCGGAAGAACGCTTCTTCTGTAACGCAGGTCAACAACGCATTATTAAGAGCAAATAACCACCACCATGTAGGGAGCGTTAACTCTGGTTTAATCGCACCGAATCCCCAAGCAAGCAATAACAAACTAAATAATGGTAGTGAAAGTAAAACCACTTGCCGCCAAGGAATGCGCTGCTGATGACCTAATAGGGTAGGATAAGCCAGCAGAAGGGCAAAGAAGATCATCGGTTTATCGAGATTAAGATAGAGATTGAAAGGGACACTATTCGGTCCCGCCAGTACCCCATCTAAGACTTTAGGGTTTTCAAATCCTGGGATAATGTGTAACAACAATAAGCCGCACCAAACGAGCAAAGTACATTGTGCGACGGTTTGCCAACGCTTGGCGAGCGATGGCGTGTAATACGCGAGTATCAGCCCTAGTGAAACATACAAAAACGCGAGACTAGAGAGGCGTCCTATGAACCATGCTCCAAGCAGTGAGAGAGCGAGTAACGAGAAGGTGAGTAAAATACGTTTTTGAAAGCCCACGATTACGGCCAGCAACAAGGGTATCCAAATCCATAAAGAGGGATGAATTAGCATAAAAATATTCTTAACGTGTGGTTTATTATTGAATGTTTATAGGGTCTGTTGACCCTTTGCGATTAAAACGTTTTTAGCTGAACCCTTCGGGCTGCGTTTATGGTTCCTTTCTACGGCGTTATCGGCTTCTCAGGTAGAATAACTACATTTCTCTGCCTTGTATAAAGAAGCCACAAATTGCTGAAAAATCAGCTCAAAAGGTCAGCGGACCCGAAGTATAGAGAATGATTAGCTGTCATCATATTCTACCAGTGAGCTGAGGTTTATTCGCTAGGTTGAGGTTGTAAGGCACCATAATTATGGTGCCTATTTACACTGTAAAACTTAATTGAGTTTGACCAAAGCAAACTGTTTCTTACCACGTTGTATCACGTAATAGCGATCAAACAGGGCAAATTGACTACTGAGCTGTTCTTGATCCATACGCTCACCATTAATGCGAATCGCACCATTGGCTAACCACTCGCGGGCTTGACGTTTTGAGCTAGCTAATTGAGTAACCAACATCAACTCAATTAGGCTATCCGCGTTATCTGTCTGATAACAAGGCAGCCCATCCAGTTCCAACTGCTGCAACTCAGCTAAACTCAGTTGGTTCATCTCACCACGAAATAGCGCTTGAGTGATGCGCTGCGCGCTTAATAAGCCTTCTTCACCGTGTACAAAGCGAGTTAACTGTTCAGCTAACACTTGTTGGGCTTGTGGCTTACCCGTACTGGCTTTGTCTTGTTGCTCAATGAGTTCAATATCGGACAGTGACAAAAAGGTGTAGTAGCGTAGGAAGCGATACACATCAGCGTCATCGGTATTGAGCCAAAATTGATAAAAGGCATAAGGTGAGGTTTTGTTACTATCGAGCCAGATAGCCCCACTCTCTGTTTTACCGAATTTAGTGCCATCTGATTTAGTGATCAAAGGTAGGGTTAAACCATGAACCACTTGATTATTAAGCCGGCGGGTAAGGTCGATTCCGCTGACAATATTACCCCATTGATCATTACCGCCAATTTGTAATCTGCATTGATATTGTTGATTCAAATGGGCGAAATCAAATGACTGTAGCAGGGAATAGCTAAATTCAGTAAACGAGATCCCCTGATCTGGACGGCTTAACCGTTGCTTGACCGATTCACGGTTGATCATCGTATTGACGGAGAAGTGCTTACCAATATCACGGAAAAAATCAATCACATTGATTTTTGTAATCCAATCGGCGTTGTTGACACAAAGAAGTGGCTGAGTCAGGTGTGGGGTCATTACCTGATCAATTTGCTGAGCCAAATCATTGACCCATTGCTGCACGGTGGTTGATGGGTTCAATGTTCGCTCCGCGGCTTTAAAGCTGGGGTCGCCAATCATCCCCGTTGCGCCACCAATCAGAGCAATGGCGGTATGCCCAGCATCTTGAAAGCGCTTCAACATTAATAAAGGAACTAAGTGACCAATATGTAAGCTGCCAGCAGTGGGATCGAAGCCGCAGTAAAGTGTTTGTGGACGGTTCAAGAGCTCGCTGAGCTCGTCGATAGGAGTGCTTTGTGCCATTAAGCCTCGTTGGGCTAATTCATGTAGAAAATGTGCTGAGTTCATACGGCCTTTCATCTTTTATAGACTGGATTTGGCCAGAATACGGATAAAATCCATCAGAGACGATGTCCCTAAAGGGATAGATAGGGCAATTTTATCGATGAGAGGAAATAATCGCTGACGTAAAGCTGATAGGGCGCGTTAACTCTGCTCTCAATAGCCTTTGGTGATCAAATGGTTTAAAAATAATTGGAATAATTCACTTAATGATGAGATTTGCAATTGCTGGTAAATACGTTTGCGATGATTTTTCACCGTCCCGTGACTAATGCTAAGCTGTGCGGCGATTTCTTGTGAATCGAGTCCTTGAACCAATAACGTGGTGATTTGCTGCTCACGAGGAGTCAGGCAATCGGTGGCAAAATCAGCGATCGCTGCTGCTACCCAGTGACGTAAATCATGCTCTGATTGACTGTTTTCTGCCAGAAATAATGCTTGTGTCCCCCAATGTTGGCGGCATAACGCCTGCAAAACCGTAAAACTCTGCTTTAAGCCATTAATTTGTTGCTGTGAAATAGGTTGATCGGTTTGTAGCATGCCTAAGTAGATAACGATCCAGCGATTATCCTCCAGATCGACGGCAATACAAACTTCATCTTGCCAACCGGTTTTTTGATAAAAATCGACATGATAATTTTCCTGCAATGGATTGACGGGCTTAAACTCGCTACGTTGTAAAACACCAGTTTGTTGTTGCTCAACGATCGCGACGTAAAAGGGATCATATCGATACGAATGGGTTAAATAGTGCTGAAATAGCAATTGACGTTGTGAGGGCAGTGAATCATAGAGATAAATCGGATGCTTATCTTGGCGATAGCCTAGGATCACAGCGCAGTCAAAAGTGACAAAGCGCTTAAGCAGTTGGATAAACTGGGCGGTAAACTGGGGGGTTTTTAATGCCGCGATGACCTCGCCAAGCGTTTGATATTCTTGAGTCTTCATACTATAGAATCAATCTCGATTTGGCAGGGATTGGCGCATCTCATCCAGTCCACCAGCATCATAGATATGAGTAAAACCTTGTCTAATTAAGCGTTGTTTGGCGAGATTAGAGCGGTTACCGGTGCGACAATAAAGCACGATAGGTTGGTCTTTGGCAAATTGGGTTAAGCCAGAGTTCATAATTTCACTTAGTGGAATGTGCTGAGCGGAGTCAAGATGCCCTTGCATAAATTCTTGTTCAGTTCGAACATCAATCAACACTGCGCCTTCAGCGATCATGGACCAAGCCATTTCAGCGCGTGGTGAAGCGCCAGCGGTTCCAGATAAGAGAACGCCAATCAATAGCGCTATTCTAGTCAAGCGTAAAACGTAACGTCGCATTGTGCTCTCCAATCAAAATGATAAATTAAGTGTTCAACCGCTCTGTTTGCCTATGCTCATGGGGATTCACTCACTTGCCGCCTACCTGCAACGTCAAGTCGTTTGGGTATACTTATATACGATAGATGGGTTCGTTATTTCAATCATTTCGCAACAGTATGCCTATTTTGCTATTTTTATTCCATAGGGTGTGATTACCTGTTGCGCCAAGTGGTTTGGTGATGACGATTCAGTCGTATGATGTGGCTGGATTGTGCTATGTACATAGTGATTTTGTGGCTTAGCTCTCCCCCGTGATAAAAAGGACTAAGTTTTTTTGTCGATTAGCCGTTAAACTAGAAACACTTTTCGCTTTAGAGACAGATAAGGACATACTCATGAAAAAGTACTTTCCAACCTTAAGCTTAGCGGCTTTATTGTTGGCTGCTGCTGCCCCCGTTTATGCTCAATCTACCCCTTTTAATATGACGGCTAGCGCTGGTCCTACACAAGTGTCTTATGGCGGGCAAAGTGCAACGGGTTATCAATGGCAAGTTCGAGGCTCCTACCGTTTGACGCCATTTAGTTCGGTTAACTTAGGCTATGGCGAAACGAACGCCGATTTAAAAGATAAAGAAGGTGATAAACACGCTTATAAAGCTTATACCGTCCCGCTAACTATGACGCTGCGTCACCCTATCCAGATAGGTGATGTTTATTTACGAGCGGGTGGTCAATACTACAATCGGACTTATAAAGACGTTGAAAGTGATGGGTTTGGTTTGACTGGAGCCGTAGGAATCAATCTGAATAATATGGACGGTTCGAATTTTTCTCTAGAAATTGGTTATAGCACCCAAGGAAGTGCAGATTCAACCTCAATTACTATCGGGGCTGGGATTGGCTTTTAAGCGTATTGATTGAGCTTGTGATTCACATACTTGCTTCCCATAGCATCATGTCTACCGAGTCGCTAACCTCGACGTCATACTCGCTATACCCAACTACTTGGAGTTGCAGGTAGGCGGCAAGTGAGTAAATCCCCATGAGCATAGAAAAACGATGTGATTGGGGGAAACGAACGTAGCCAACACCGCTGCTGTTTCAAGTAGGAAGGGTATAAACAGCGAGGACTGTCGAGTTTATCTTTTACCAATAAGCCGATTTAGTGATGATAAGTCATCACGGCGAGATATTATCAGTTCACTGTGACTGATTCTTCAGCATCAAGTTTTTTGATTATCGCATCAATCGGCATCGCTCTTGCGTAGACATACCCTTGAATTAAAAACACACCTTGTCGAGCAAGATAATCGACTTGGTTGATGGTCTCTGCGCCTTCTGCGATTAACTCAATATTGACTGCTTTTGCTGAAGCAATAATCGAGTCTAGTACGCTCTTTTTCACATCATCGGTTTCTATCGTATCAACAAACATTTTGTCTATTTTTATGCTACGAATATGCAAATGTTGTAAATAAGAAAAACCCCCATAACCTGTACCGAAGTCATCAATTTTGAACTGATACCCTTTTTCCATCAGTAGAGCGATCTCCTTGCTTGCTGCAGTTAAATCGTTGATAGGAATGCGTTCGGTCAATTCAAACTTTATACGCTCAGATTGAGGCCAATGTAGGGAACTGAAAAGAGTTGAAAGATGGCACTTTTCAACATGCTCAGCGACCAAATTAATACTGACCCAATGTGATATTGGTAAATGGTCTAAATCACGTAAGACGATCTTAATGATTTGATTGGTGATTTTAATGATTAATCCTGTACTTTCAGCGGCATAAATAAATAAATCTGGGGCGATTAATTCGTGACCTTTTTGCCAACGCAGAAGTACTTCGTAACCGACAATTTTTTCAGTCCGGCTATCGATGATGGGTTGATAATAGGGAAGAAATTCATTGTCACGAATCCCTTTTTCAATTAAGCCTTCGATTGAATTGCGGTAATTTCGCATAATCCAATAACCGCCCATCAGTAAACCACCGAATAAAAGGCTCAATGGCGTGCCCCAGATCAATAGGTTATGTTGTATATACTGTTTTAGGGCCTGCCCCGCCCAGAGAGCTTGTGTATTGGCGGCTGTAATGCCTTGCACTGACATGTTCAATGAATAAGCATTAGTTTCGTTGAGAATGGCTTCATTGCCTCTTTGAACTAATAATACGAGATGCTCTTGATTGACAAATCGCGCTTCATAATAAAAGCAGCCGGAACAAGGTTGATTGAGCTTGCTTTGTGTCCAACTGCTATCTAAAACCCAAATTGCTGTATTACCTTCTTGAGAAAATTGGATCATTAGTTCACTTTCTGTACCGGCAATGTCTGGTGTTGCCGCGAGAGAAAATACCGCTGCTCCTTTATTATGATTTAGATCACTCAGTGCAGTCCATTCTAATGGATACCCAAGAGTTGAGCACTGTTTCCCTTCATTGGTTGCGATGCCCATAAAACGGATATAACGACTGTAATAGTGGGGATCGCGAATCACTTGCCAGTCATGATCGCCACAGTCAAATTGCAGTTGTTTGATCTGCTGCTGAATCATGGTTTGTAACTCGTTACTACGCAGGGTCAAATAACGTTCGATTTGGGATTTTTTTTGCGTCAATAATAAGTTTGTAGCGTAAGAACTAATCAGTGGAAAAGTGGCAAAATAAATCAAAAGTGGCAGAAGCAACAAAGAGAAAGTGCGTTGTCTTGTGCGATTGACTGGCAAGATTTTCATCCCTAAAACGGTCGTGTGTTTACATTACTTTAGCACTCTTTGTGTTACCCTCAGGTGTTATCTGAACAGATATTGCGAAAATGCTGTCTCACTAATGAGAATATTGTCTATTTAATGAGAGTGAGTTCTTATTATGGTCAAATCAGCATCAGGTGCTTATTGATGTTTATTCACGGAAAAATTTTGAACACTAAGACAATTTTTTGTTGCTATTCTCATAACTTGCTCCACAAACGCTATCTTTATAGGAGCCTGCTTTGGCAGAGTTTGATGCTGTTTCGCATGCACTATAGGTTAAAAATACCAAGCCGTTTGTCTTTATTTAGGGTCATCATTAAAGGAGATGATTATGGAAAAACACTCACCGAACACCGCGACAACGAAAGTCCGCCGCCAAGCCTGGCATAGCCAATCTGAGCAAGATATAGTCCAACAGCTCAATACCAATACAGACAATGGCTTATCATCCCAAGAAATTCAAATTAGACTAGAGCGTGATGGACGAAATGTCATTACTGGTCAGGCCATGATGCCAGCATGGAAACGCTTACTATTACAATTTCATAATCCTTTGATTTACATATTGTTAGTCGCAACGTTAGTCACGACCATCTTGGGTGAATACGTTGATGCTGGGGTCATCTTATTGGTGGTTTTAATCAATGCGTTGATAGGTTTTATGCAAGAAAGTAAAGCCGAGCAAGCGATTAACTCACTCAAGAAGATGCTGTCTTCCAATACAACAGTGATCCGCGATGGTAAAAAACAGTCGGTGGTTACCACGGATCTTGTGTGTGGCGATATTGTCGTTTTAGCATCGGGTGATAAAGTGCCTGCCGATATTCGTCTTTATCAATGCCGAGATTTACAAATTGATGAATCGACCTTAACGGGGGAATCGGTGCCCGTTGAAAAGCAGTTGGGCGAGCTTGAACCAGATACCGTATTAGGCGATCGGCAAAATATGGCTTTTGCAGGCACGTTAGTCACTTATGGTACCGCTCAAGGCATTATTGTCGCCACTGGCGATAACACTCAAACTGGCCAAATCGCGAGCATGATTGCCGGAGCCACCCAGTTAGAAACGCCACTCACTCGGAAAATCCATGTATTTAGCCAATTATTGCTATGGGTCATTTTAGTTTTAGCAGGGGTAACCTTTTTTATCGGGCTTGGTTATGGTTTACCTGCTGCGGATACTTTTATGGCAGCCGTTGCTTTGGCGGTGGCCGCGATTCCGGAAGGTCTTCCTGCGGTGGTTACCATTACGCTAGCGATAGGTGTACGTCGCATGGCAAAACGTAATGCGATTATTCGTAAGCTATCAGCGGTAGAAACGCTTGGGTCGACCAACGTCATTTGCTCAGACAAGACGGGGACTTTGACCGAAAACCAGATGACGGTGCAAAAGCTTTATGCGGGAGGCTCTGCTCTTGAAGTAACAGGCAGTGGTTATGCTCCGCATGGTGAAGTTTCTGATATTTGGAAAGAGAATACGGCTTTTCAACATTTATTACGTGCGGGATTATTAAATAATGATTCGCGGCTGTTGGAAAAAGAAGACCGTTGGTTGGTAGAAGGTGATCCAACGGAGGGGGCACTGATCGCTTGCGGATTAAAAGCGGGATTAGATAATGCGTCTTGCCAGCAAACTTACCGTCGTCTCGATACCATTCCTTTTGAGTCTGACCGTCAATACATGGCAACTTTGCATCGTTTTGATGATCAACACAATTTGATTTACCTCAAAGGTTCGGTAGAACAAATCAGTCGCCGTTGTCGTCAGCAATTGATGTCTGATGGTAGTGTCGTAACACTCGATCACGATAAGCTGGATGAGCAAGTTACTCAATGGGCGAGTCAAGGGTTGAGGGTATTAGCGTTTGCGTTGCAGTGGGTTGATCATCATGAACAAACGTTGCAGCGTTTTAATCAACATGAAGGCGAAGCGAATCTTATTTTTTTAGGCTTGCAAGCGATGATTGACCCCCCTCGTGCCGAAGCAATTGAAGCGATTAAGACCTGTCAAAAAGCGGGTGTTCAAGTCAAGATGATCACCGGCGATCATGCGCTAACAGCGAAAGCGATTGCCTCTCAAATCGGTATCGCCAGTGATACTCACTCTGATTTTGGGGCGGTATTAACGGGTCAACAGTTGAGTGCATTAGATGACGAGCAGTTGATGCGAGCTTGTCGTGAAGTTTCGGTATTCGCTCGAGTGGCACCCGAGCAAAAGTTACAATTGGTTAATGCTTTACAATCTCACCAATTGGTTGTCGCGATGACAGGTGATGGCGTCAATGATGCGCCTGCTTTAAAGCAAGCGGATATTGGTATTGCCATGGGGATCAGCGGTACTGAAGTCGCGAAGGAAGCTTCGGACATGGTACTGACCGATGATAACTTTTCATCGATTGAAGCGGCAGTAGAAGAGGGGCGCAATGTTTTTGATAATTTAATCAAATTTATCACGTGGATTCTGCCAACGAACCTAGGCCAAGGATTAGTGATTATGGTGGCGATTGTCTTTGGATTAACATTGCCAATTTTACCTGTACAGGCACTGTGGCTTAATATGACCACTGCCGTTTTTCTTGGCTTAATGCTGGCTTTTGAACCCAAAGAAGAAGGCATTATGCAACGGCAGCCTCGCGAGTTAAAACAGCCGATTCTCAGCCGAGAAATTGTCGGTCGGATTATTTCGGTCAGTAGCTTATTACTATTGGGGGCGTTTGGGTTATTCCAGTGGTCAGTTGCACAAGGTGCGAGTTTAGAAGAATCGCGCAGTATTGCTGTTACTCTGTTTGTGGTGGTGCAAAGCTTCTTTTTATTAAACTGCCGTCGTTTGAATGGTTCGATTTTTACTATGTCATGGCAGACCAACCCATGGATTGTCGTTGGGATTGCCTCAATGATTTGCGCACAATTGGCATTTTTATATTTGCCGTTCATGAACGTGCTATTTCAAAGTGCGCCAATTTCGGCTAGCTATTGGGTGGTGATGGTCGCTTACGGAATTGCAGTCATGATATTGATTGAGCTTGAAAAAATGCTTTGGCGACGCATGAAACGCTAAAGGTGACGTTAACTAGCCCCCAGAGTGTCGATACACTGAGGGCTTAACGTCTGGCGTCTGCTTGTTTTATGCTTGTAACTCATTGAGGACGTGTTGTAATGATGGCCGAATATGGTGGCCAAGTGCGCGGATACTGTCATTAGGTTCGACGAGATCTGGGATTTGAAACGTATGCATCTTGGCAGCCATGGCCGAGCGAACACCATTATTGGAATCTTCAAATGCCAAACATTGTTGAGGATCTACCGATAGTCGTTGGGCTGCCAAAAGGTAGATTTCAGGATCAGGTTTACCATTGACAACTTCACAACCCGTAGTGAGGGAATCAAAATAGTGATCAAGTTTGGCTAAGCGTAATTTAATGGTAGCGACTTCTTTTTGCGTTGACGTGGCGACAGCAGTAGGAATATTGTGTTGCTTCAGCCATTCCAGTAACTCAATGACCCCTTCTTTGACGGGAATTGGGTGATGTTTAACGACCGCGTCGTAGCCTTTGCGCCATTCTTTGTGCAACCGTGGATAATCAAGATCGGGACCATAGCCTGCTTTTAAACCTTGCTCAATTCCAGCGGCGTTGCAGCCAATCACAGAGAGGTAGACTTCGCGCAGAAAAGGAACACCTACCGTCTGGCATGCTTGTTCAAATACTCTTAAACACACGCGTTCGGTATCAAGCAGTAGGCCATCCATATCAAAAATAGCAGCATTATAATTCATAAAAAACCTTTGGGCAGAGTGAAAGAATGATCATTATCTTTATGTGATAGTAAACGTTGATATCGTCTTATTAATTGAAGTGACGTTATGAACAAATCCAAGTCTATCTCTGTGATTTTTGGTTATATAAATCATCTAATTAGCCGAGATAGTTTATAACACTTGAGTTATGATAGATAACGATCCATTTTTCAGTATCATCGTCAGTCGCTCTAAGCTGAACAACAGCTCTGAGTTATTATTTGGCAATCTTTGGTAGGGTAAACAACATTGAAGTCAATATCAATCAAGCAGTGGATGCCTGGGTTATATCAGCTTAAGCAGTATGAAAAAGTGTGGTTGTTGGATGATGTTCGTGCCGCCTTTTCAGTGGTGGCAGTCGCACTACCTGTCGCGATTGCTTACGCTCAATTGACAGGGGTATCGGCGATTGTTGGCCTTTATTCCTGCGTACTACCGATGATGGTGTATGCGTTGTTTGGTACTTCTCGACAACTAATTGTGGGGCCTGATGCGGCGACGTGCGCGGTAGTGGCCGCTGTAGTTACACCTCTAGCCGCTGGTGATCCGACTAAACACTGGCAGTTGGTCATTACCATGACGGCGATGACCGGTTTTTGGTGCTTAATTGCGAGTCGCTTTCGTTTAGGTCTTTTTGCTGATTTCTTATCTCGCCCTATCTTACTTGGGCTACTCAATGGCGTAGCATTAACCATTATTGTTGGGCAGCTAGGTAAAGTCTTCGGCATTAAATATGAGCAGCGTTATCTATTAGAAAGAATCATTGAAGCTCCCCACCGTTTATTGGATTTACACTGGCAAACGGTGTTGATCAGCGGAATAACGTTACTCGTTTATTGGTTATCGAAACGCTTTCGACCTGCGTGGCCTGCGGCAATGTTAGCCATCGTGGTTGCGGCTATTTTGGTATGGTTCACTAAACTTGATCGTTATGGGGTAAGTGTTGTTGGGGTTATCGAAGGTGGCCTACCGATTTTTCAAGCGCCAGCATTTAATATTGGTATTACTCGAGAACTGGTTGTGCCTGCACTTAACTTAGCTGTAGTGAGTTTTGTGAGTATGATGCTGACTGCGCGCAGTTTTGCGGCGAAAAATGGTTATGATATTAATCCGGATAAAGAGTTTCGAGCGCTTGGTTTAGCAAATTTAGCGTCGGCTTTTTCACAAGGTTTTGCGATTAGTGGGGCGGACTCGCGTACGGCCGTGAACGATGCTAATGGCGGAAAATCGCAATTAGTATCAATCATTGCTGCTGTAGTGATTGGTTTTGTGGCGATTTTTCTTTACCAACCACTGCAATATATTCCGAGTGCGGCATTAGGAGTCGTCTTGATCATTGCTTCAATGTCATTACTGGATCTCAAAGGGGTTTGGGGATTAAGAAAACGCAATCGTGATGCCTTCTATCTCTCGTCGATTACGTTGATCGCGGTGCTGGTCGTAGGGGTAATTCCTGGTATTACGCTTGCCGTCTTATTAGGATTATTCCAATTTTTACGTGTGGTGATGCGCCCGAGCGATCAGTGCTTAGGCTTGGATGAAGACGGTACAATTCGTACCATGGATGAATCCAGTAAAGCGTCTGCCATTCCTGGCCTTTTGTTGTACCGTTTTAATTCACCATTAACTTATTTTAATGCGCCGTACTTTAAAGCGCGTTTATTAGAAAAGATCGATCAAAATCAAGGTGAACTGAGCTGTGTGGTGATTGACGCCGTAGCGAGTTTTACTCATTTGGATTTAAGTGTAATGGCGGTACTGGCTGAAACACAGACGTTACTTAAAAAACGTGGTATTCGTTTAATTCTTGCCGGACGCAAGCGCAGTCTACGCCAATGGTGTGAAGCTGCGGGCGTCCCTGTTGGGGATGGCGGACTGGTGTTGCGTGCGGATATGTACTTGGCGATTAAGTTGACGGGTTGTTATCAACATGCCGTTGAAGAAGGTCAAATACCAACCGTACAGAAAGAACCTAATCCAGACGATCCGCCTAAGCCTATTCCTGAGGTTGCTTAAACAATTAGGCCCGCGATTATGCGGGCCTAAATTTTTGCTTAGAAGCCTTTAATATTTTCAGCTTCTAGCTCAGTAAAGTATTTGACCGTTTTGACCTTAAGTTCTTGAGTCGCGGGAGCATCACAAACAATCACCGCTTTAGGATGCAATTGTAGCGCTGATACGGTCCACATATGATTCACACAACCTTCAACAGCGGCTTGTAAGGCGAGTGCTTTATTGTGTTCGGTTACGAGGATCATCACTTCTTCAGCATCTAACAAGGTACCAACACCAATCGTTAGCGCATATTTAGGTACTTGTGAGATATCACCGTCAAAGAAGCGCGAGTTAGCAATACGAGTATCTTCAGTTAGGGTTTTTATGCGAGTACGTGAAGAGAGTGATGACGCAGGTTCGTTAAAGGCAATATGTCCGTCATTACCCACGCCACCCATAAAGAGATTAATTTTACCGTAAGATTTAATTTTATCTTCGTAGCGTTTGCATTCCAGCTCATGGTCGTCAGTATTGCCGTCTAATAAGTTAATATTTTGCGGCTGAATGTCGATATGGTTGAAGAAATTATTGTACATAAAAGAGTGGTAGGACTCTGGGTGATCTTCAGCAATACCTATGTACTCGTCCATATTAAACGTCACGACATGTTTAAAGCTGACCTCACCAGCTTGATACAACGCAATCAGTGCTTTGTAAGTGGCTAGCGGCGTTCCTCCGGTTGGCAGCCCAAGTACAAAAGGGCGATCGGCAGTCGGTTTGAAAGCATTGATACGTTTTGCAATATGTGCCGCAGCCCACTTACCTACCTGTGCCGCTTGTTGTAATGGAATTAATCTCATCAGTTACCCCTAATTATATTTATTGATCCCCTGCGACTTAAAGCTGTTATGGTGTGAGGTAATGCTCACCCATTTCTCTCAGTGCTACGGATACGGTGCTAATTACATTAATTTTCATTATAAAATAAGTTGTTCGTAACGGCTATGCTTTGGGTCAAATTTTTTTGTTTTAGGGAGATGGATTGCTTTTTATCAGCCAATGAATGCGTTTGTCCTCCACTTACATGAACCGTTTGGGTTAATTTTATTGAATGATAAAAAGGAAAAATTCACAGGGTGAATTAAGTCTCTTCACTTTAGATATTGCTCTAAGCAGAATGGTAATGTGGATATTTAGAGTGAATGAGTGGCAAGAAATCATCCCATTATCCATACTAAATGGGAGAGCACTTAAGGGAGCTACTGCAATGAAAAATGAACTTGAATCAAGCAAAATACTGCACGCTTACGAAAAAGTGATGGAACACGGGACACCGACAGAATTTGGTAAAATTTATGAAGGCATAGAGGCCTTTTCTGATTACGATGGATACACTGTGTATCTGCGAGGCAATGGTGTTGAACTCAAAGTGGGTTTCCATAATACGTATCATTTGGATTATGACCAAGAGCATTTACGCGACAGTTTTCTGAAAAAAATTGCGCTATTGGCTAAATAGATTTCTTTTATCAAGCCACTTTCCGCCTACCTGCAACTCTAAGTCGTTTGGGTATATGATGCGATAATGTGGATAGAATCTGGGAGAGGTAGAGTATTGATGCCTTACTGGCTGTTATTGATATCAAAAACAAAGCCCCGAGCAAAAATAGACTAGGGGCTTTGGGAGAAAGATTCATTGGGTTAAAAAACCAATCACTAATGTAGCGTTTGAGTCATCAAGTGCAAGGCATTGACCATCGAGCTGTGACTTAACACGCACTACGGGCTTAATTTGATGAGCGGTCTGCTATCATTCGTAACGATTAATCTTCTTCAACCAAGCTTGGTTCATCATCAGTATAATCATCGGACGCATCGGGTTTATTACGTCCATTTAGGGTATGGAAGCGTTTACGACCGCGTGATAGACGTACATACTTCATCCAAACTCGCTCGATCTTACTGCTCGCTAGTTCTGGATTGGCTAGTACTTCAACAAAATGTTGTTCTTCAGCGTTTTCTGGGACTAGCTCACCGGATTCAAGGCCAAGCATAGTATCTCCGTAAAGGATCAGCAGTTCTTCTTCACCTAAAGTGAAATCACCAGACTTGGCAAAACCGCGGGGAAATTTTTTGGTATCGTAAAAACGTTTTTTACCGTGACGAAAGACTGTTTCAGACATATCAACCTCGTGTGAATACGCGGAGTACTTAAAGGTATTTTAGGCTCAATGTTCCAGTGATACGGCGTATCTCTGAGGCCATTTAGGTACACCACTACTTAGCTGTGGATTACGGCGAAAGTTAGGCGCAAACTCTGGAAAAGAAAAACAAAAATTTTTTATCGTCATAATTGTCGTTCCTTGTTAATCTTCACCAGTCATAGCAGAGGATTCAATAATGGACGTAAAAGTCTTTCGTACTTTTCTTGAACTGGCTAAAGTTCGTCATTTTGGACGGGCAGCGGAAAATCTTTATTTGACTCAAGCTGCCGTTAGCGCTCGAATCAAACAGTTAGAAAATTATTTTGACGCGCAGCTGTTTAGCCGCGATCGAAACAACATTAAATTGACGTCAGCTGGTGAACGTTTGGTCGGTTATGCAGAGGTCATGGTCGCAACGTTACAGCAAGCTAAGCTTGAGCTCTCTTTAGAGAGCGGTAAGGCGCTACAGCTCACGTTAGGCGGAACACCCAACATATGGGATGCGTACTTGCAAAACTGTCTAAGCGCGGTGACTGATGCGTTCAGTGGTTATGGCTTTAAAGCTGAGGTGATGGGGAGAGAGCAACTGAACCGTCAGTTACTTGAACGCACGCTGGATATGGCGTTTGCCTTTGATCAAATTAAAGCCGATGAGCTGCAATGCAAGAAAGTCGCCGACTTGGTGTTAGTGCTTGTTTCAACTCGACCAGATACTGCTGATAGCGTTTTTGAGAATCGTTATGTTTATGTTGACTGGGGAATGCGTTTTGCTTCCGAGCATGCCGATAGGCATCCTCGAGCACCTGCGCCATTCTTACGGACTTCGACGGCGCGTATTGCTTTAGATTTTATTTTAGAGAAAGGAGGGAGTGCTTATTTACCCGCATCGGTGGTTGCTCCCTTCATCCAATCGGGACAACTGTATCGAGTGGCTGCCGTTGCCGATTGGTATTGGCCAATTTACCTGAGCTATCGAAAAAATAGTTCATCCATCGACGCCATTGTACAGGTTGAAAAATTAGTGCAAAACATCGATCCGTTGACGGCGTACAGTTTGCAAAAAGCGGCTGAATTGAACGCGACAAAAACGGACGTTGATTAGAGGCGACGATTGAAAATTCTTGAGGGTTACTGAACGACATTGAGAGTCGAGTGTGATGGTGATGGTTGAGATGAGGAAAAGTAAAAAGGGTAAGTTTTACTTACCCTTTTTACTGAATCGAACAACTTACTTGGTGTAAGACTGAGCAATATTATCGATGCGCTCGTTCGCGCGTGCTGCTTCTTCTTGTGCAGCGAGGGCTGCATCAGTTAGCGAGGCATTTTCACTTTTCAGTGCTGCAATTTGACTATTGAGTTGACTGACTTGGTTGTTTAACTGATCTAGCTTAGTCGTGGTTGCTTCGTCAGGACCTGATGCACAACCGGCTAGGAGAAGTACAGAAGACGCTGCAGCGGCAAGTAACATTTTGTTCATATTGAACTCCTTGTTGATATTTATCAAATACGCCCTATACATTATTGTTCACTTGACCCTGGCGATCCGTTGCTACTTGAGGTTAGCGTGGTGTTGGCTCCACAAGCTGGCCCATGCTAATGGGGTTTACTTATCTTGCCATCGACCTGCCACTTCATGTGCTCCGGAGAGGCATTGACCAACCGCCTAGGTGTATACCATATAGTAGCGAGTTAAAGTGTAGACACTATTTTCACTCACGACTATAGATTAAAAGTCAAAATAACCCAAAATTTTATACCTTAATCAATTGTTTGGGCTTTGCCTCAATGTTTTATGACTTTGGTATTGTTTAAAACAGAGAATATTTTATGGGATTGCTATCTATAGCGGTCACATTCAAGTTATTATGTCACTTGATACCCAGTCGTTACTTGACGCTATAATCAGAGGTTGGAAGCCGCATTCACTTTATCACAGAGCCTATATGTAGGCGGATTGAAGGAAGCGTCATTTCGTTAACTGTCGTTGCAAGTGATTTGGTATACTACGTTTGATATTTTGTTGACTGCCTACTTTTCAGGCGGCGTTATTTTTATTGGAGAATCCTTTGCAGTTTAAAGAATTAGGCCTAGACAATCGCTTATTAAAAACATTAGCACATTATGACTTTAAGCAAGCGACCGATATCCAGCGACAAGCTATTCCTGTTGCGATGGCAGGTAAAGATTTATTGGCTTCGTCCAAAACGGGTTCGGGGAAAACGTTAGCCTTCTTGCTTCCAATGCTGCATAAAGCGCTAAAAACCAAAGCGTTATCTGCACGTGACCCTCGTGGTGTTATCTTGGTCCCTACTCGTGAGTTAGCAAAACAAGTCTACAGTGAATTGCGTTCGGCATTAGCGGGATTAAGCTACACGGCAACCTTGATCACCGGAGGGGAAAACTTCAATGATCAAGTGAATGCCTTGCGTCGAGGTCCTAAGTTTATTGTTGCTACGCCGGGACGTTTAGCGGATCACCTTGAACATCGCTCTCTTTTCTTACAAGGGTTAGATACGCTGATTCTTGATGAAGCGGATCGGATGTTGGATCTCGGTTTTGCACCACAGTTACGGCATATCCACAATGCTGCTAAACATCGTCGCCGACAAACATTGATGTTTTCTGCCACGTTGGATCACGCAGAAATGAACACCATTGCGCATGAGATGTTGAAAGAGCCTAAACGGATTGCGATTGGTTTAGGCAATGAACAGCATAAAGACATTCGCCAGCGTTTCTATTTGTGTGACCATCTGGATCATAAAGAAGCATTACTGGATCGCATCTTAAACGATGCTGAGTATCGACAAGTGATCATTTTCACAGCGACTCGCGCAGATACGGAACGTTTAACTAATAAGCTAAATGAGCAAAATTTAAAAGTTGTTGCCCTCAGTGGTAGCCTCACTCAGACTCAACGTAATACGATTATGAGTCAATTTGAACGTGCGGTATTTAAGATCTTAGTTACCACCGATATTGCTTCTCGAGGATTGGATATTGCCAACGTCACGCATGTGATTAACTTTGATATGCCGAAACATACGGAAGAGTATGTGCACCGCGTGGGTCGTACGGGGCGTGCCGGTAATCAAGGTGATGCCATTTCTTTGGTTGGTCCTAAAGATTGGGACAGCTTTAAAAGAGTGGAAGCCTTTTTACAGCAAGATATTCAATTTGAAGTGTTAGAAGGTCTGCAAGGTAAGTTTACAGGCTTACGTCCTCGTCAGCCTCTGAATAAAGCAACGGTTTCAACAGGTAAAGTGAAAAAGCAGGTTAAAAAGCTGCCCCAAAAACCAGTGAAACGCGATAAAAGTTTTTATCAGAATGTGGCGGTGGGTGATTCGGTATTTATCCCGAAAAAGAAAACAGCGCCTAAGCCTGATGACGAATAACGCTACTCACTTTATGTTGTTCAAGCAGTCAAAACTGTCTTAGTTAGTAAGAGTCAAAACAAAAAGCGCCCTCATTATTGAGTGGCGCTTTTTGTTTGATCAAGCCTTGTGAGCTTAGAATATTAAATGTGCTACACCGACAATAACCGGTAGTGTGATAAGAGTCCGGAGAATAAAGATCACAAATAACTCAAGGATATTAACCGGAATTCGGCTACCGAGTAATAATGCACCGACTTCAGACATATAAATAAGCTGAGTGACTGACATTGCTGCGATGACAAAACGAGTCATTTCGTTATCGATTGACGCTGCCAAAATTGCAGGGATAAACATATCTGCAAAACCAACCACAATCGTTTGTGAGGCTTGTACGGCTTCTGGTACCCCTAAAAACTCTAGATAAGGAACGAAAGGTTGACCAAGAATCGCAAAGACAGAAGTATATTCAGCGATGATCAAAGCAATCGTACCTAAACCCATCACGACCGGTAAGACGCCAAATACCATATCAACCGCATTACGGATGCCTTCGCCAAACACCGATTTTACGGATTTCACTTGCGCGGCTTTCTCTAATGCGAGTGACATACCCCAAGAGAAAGCACTGTGCTGTTCTGGAATAGCATCGGCATCTTTATGTGGTTTAGTCCCATCAATAAACTCATCTTTCTTCAAACTCAGTGGTGGCAGGCGAGGGATAATCACCGCGGCAACAAAACCAGCCAAGCAAATCGCACCGTAGAAAGGCAAAAAGAGGTGTTCTAATTGTACTTGCGCGAGTACCACTAAACTAAAAGTGATCGAGACAGCAGAGAAAGTGGTTCCGACGACCGCGGCTTCACGCTGAGTATAGAATTTATCTTCATACTGTTTGCTGGTCAGCAAGATGCCGACACTGCCATCACCAAGCCAAGAAGCGGTACAGTCAATGGCACTGCGTCCTGGTAGGTTAAACAAAGGGCGCATGACACGGCTGAGTAAACTTCCCATCAGTTCCAATAAACCAAAGTTTAATAGTAGTGGAAGCAGCAAACCGGCAAAAATGAACACCGAGAATAAAGTGGGTAGTAAGCCTTCTAAGACTAATCCACCCGTGTTCTCTTCCCAAATCAGTTCTGGACCGACTTTAAAAAAGGTCATGATGATGGCTGCACCGCCAATAACACGAACCGTCAGCCATACCCAGCTTGGATTGAATAAATTGTTGAGGAAAGGGGAATTAACAATCACACGAGGCTTAAAGAGTTTAGTTGCCACTGAAGCGATGGACATAAAAGCGACAATGACCGTGATAATACTGACTAAGTAATCACCGAACAGGGCTTGTATCGATTTGGCTAACACGGCGACAGGGATTGTCAATCCACCATTATAGTAAACGGGTGCCATAAACAGGAACACACCAATTAATGATGGGATGAGGAACATCCACAGACTGGCAGCAGGGAGATTTTTCTCCTGCGCTGGTAAAGTTTGAGAGTTATCTTGCATTACTTTTCCTGTTTACAACTGTTTAATTAAAGCCATTCCTTGGCATATTAATTCACTAAACATCCCTATTTAATCAATGTGCGCAGAATAACTATTTTCAACCTTGCTTGCAATACTATTCAATAAATAGGGTTAGTTATTCAATCGTTTGCGCTAATCAAAAAACAGATAGCAGCGAATTGTTTTGTTATTGTTGCATTGGTTAAATTATTGTTTAAGTGGGCGGTGTTGTTTTTGTGAGTTATAGCACTGTTTTGTAGGAGTGGAAGGGAGTTAAGAAAGCCCTTATTATTGATCGTTTTCCATATAGTATTGAAAAACAACAAGAAATAAGGGCTGTTATGGTTGGCGTAATTTAAAGTAGAGAATTCGAGATGCGATTTAATTAACCGTAGGCTGAATCTGTTTTGCTAAGCTATCTTTTAATGCGTCTGAAAACGTAGCATAAAGATTCTGCTCACCAATTAATTCCGTTATCCCTGAACGATGCAATTTTAGTGTCACGCGAGAGTTCGCTCCTGAAATCAGCACTTGGACCTGTTTTTTCTGGAAGCGTTTGATCATCGCTTCTAGCGTTTGCAACGCAGTGATGTCCATAAAAGGTACCCATTTTAAACGAATGATTAAAATGCGTGGTGTTTCTTGGATATTACTCATCACATGTTCGAAGTTTTCTGCAGCAGCGAAGAAAAATGGCCCTTCTAGAGCATACACGGCAATATCACGTGGTAATTGAGACAATCCATGCTCTGCAAGTTCTTGAGTTAAATCTGGGCTTGTACTGGCTTTAATTTCGACACTGGAGGCCATGCGTTTGACAAAATGTAAGGTCGCGATGATGACCCCAATATTGACAGCGACCACTAAATCGGCGAATACGGTCAATACAAAAGTGATCAGCAAAATAGCCACATCTGCCTTTGGAGCGCGTTTTATTAATTTAATAAAATGTGGTGCTTCACTCATATTCCAAGCCACGACAAATAAAATGGCACTTAACGTTGCTAGGGGAATATTGACGGCCAGTGGCGCTAAGACTAATAGAATCACTACAAGAGTCAGAGCGTGGACGATTCCGGATAACGGGCTATTGCCGCCATTACGCACATTGGTGGCGGTACGAGCGATAGCGCCTGTTGCTGCAATGCCCCCAAATAGTGGGGCGATGATATTCGCCATGCCTTGGCCGACTAACTCTTGGTTGGAGTTATGTTTGGTGCCGGTCATGCCATCGGCGACGACAGCAGAGAGTAGTGACTCAATAGCGCCAAGCATTGCGATAGCAAAAGCAGGACCAATCAGTGATAGCATTTGACTAAACGTAATGCTTGGCATTGAGAATTCCGGCAAACCTTGCGGAATACCACCGAAAGCAGAACCAATGGTGCGCACGTCATCAAAACCAATCGTATATTGAAATACAGTGACAACGACTAAAGCCAATAGTGGTCCAGGAACCTTACTTAACTTCGGAAGTTTTGGCCCCCAAATAACCAATACAAGTGAAAATAGGGCGAGCAGGGTGGTCGTTACATCTAGGCTGGGCAAGGCATAAAAAAGCGCAATAAGTTTTTGATGGAAATGTTCTCCGGTAATTGCCGGTAAACCAAAAAACTCTTGCCACTGTCCAATCCAAATGATGACCCCAATACCACTGGTAAAGCCCACAATGACCGGATGAGGGATGTAGCGAATAATACTCCCCAGTTTAGCAAGACCAAGAACGAGTAATATCACACCAGCCATCATGGTCGCGATTTGTAGGCCAGTAATACCATATTGAGTGACGATGCTGGCTAAAATAACAATGAATGCGCCTGTTGGACCGGCGATTTGTACTCGCGAACCACCGAACAAAGAGACAATCAACCCAGCAATGATTGCCGTATAAATGCCCTGCTCAGGTTTGACCCCTGAGGCGATGGCGAATGCCATGGCTAAAGGTAGGGCAACCACACCAACAATCACACCGGCACTGATATTTTTTATCCACTGGTTGGGCTTGAATAAGCCAGCTTTATAAGAGTCATAAATGGCAAACATTGATCATCACCTTAGAAAAAGAAGGGAGAAATAGGGACGCGGAGGATTCTACGCTCATTTACCCTCCTGTAAAGATTGAAACGGGTAGGCTCGGTGTGAATGGTTCACGTTGTTTGGGGATAGTAGTTGAGCATGTATGCAAGCGCGCTTATAATCTCTTCAGTTGTTCAAAATTGATACAAAATAGAAATGGAGTTTGTCATGATCAATAAACGTTTTTTTAAAACTAAGAATGAAGTGGAAGTTACTTTTGAACTTGAGGCCCCTCAAGATGCTGAGCGCGTAGATATTGTCGCTGATTTTTTAGATTGGCAGCCTCAAGCTATGAAAAAAACCGCAAAATCCAATGTGTATAAATTTAAAGCTCGTTTGCCTAAGGATGCAGAATTCCAATTTCGTTACCGACTGAATGAGCAGCAATGGCTCAATGATGCACAGGCGGATCATTATGTTGCCAATGAATTTGGCGAGGATAACTGTCTTGTCCGTACTTATGAGCCAGCCTCTCATTAATTCATGTTTATAGCGGTTTGCTCTTAAGTCAACATACCTAATAGTTGCTTAAGCTTTTGCAGAGGATTTCATAAGATTGTTGTTACGTTAATGATAGTGTCAATGAGATGCATAACTTAGCGTAACAACGATTTTTCATCGAAAGAAAACAGTGATAAATCGAGCCTTGTTATCTTCGTCTGGAGATTTCTTTTTTCTGAGTCTTGCTTTTTTTCTGTCGATTAATTCAACTTTAATCAATAACTTTTCATAAATAAGCACACTTTTACTGATTATTTACCATACAAAAGGTGACTTTTTGTCGAGAAAGTCTTACTCTTTTGTCTCTTTTAACAGTACCAACGGGTTAAATTGTGCTATCCAAGTCTCTTTTTTTGCGCTTCTCTGCTTTATCTAAACGTAAGAAAGTCTCTGTCATCGGTTTACCTCTACTCGCGTTGGCCGCTATTTCATCTTCAATCAACTCTACGACCTATTCAAAAAAGGTCGCCTTGTCTGTTCCTGAATCACATATTGTTGAGACGATTATTGCGGATGCGAGTGAAGCCAAAGTGGCTTATCCCGATTACGAATACCAAATCAAATCCGGTGATAATTTAAGCACTATTTTTAATCAGCTTGGATTCCGGTACCAAGATTTAATGAAAATCATGGAGACAGATTTAAACTATCTGGCTCTTGATACTTTGCGTCCAGGGAATATTTTACGCTTTTGGAAATCTCCTGGCAGTCAAGACCTTGCCAAGATGGAACTTGAATTTAACGTCGTCAAGCGTGCGGTTTATACACGTCTCGACGATGGTAATTACGATTTCTCTGAGCTTGAAATTCCCGGGCAGTGGCGCGAATTTGCGATGATTGGCGAAATACAAGGCAGTTTTTCTCAGTCAGCAAACCAAGTCGGTTTAGGCAGTGCGGATATTGATCAGATCGTGTCACTGCTTAAAGATAAAGTAAATTTTGGTCGCGATCTTCGCGCTGGCGATCGCTTTGAAGTGGTATTATCGCGTCAGTTTGTCGGTGAAAAATTAACCGGTAACCGAGAAATACAAGCGATCAAACTCTACAATCGTGGCAATGAAATTACCGCCTATCTTTATAAAGATGGCCAATACTATGATAGGGACGGGCAAAGCTTACAACGTGCTTTTCAACGCTACCCTACCACCGGTCAATGGCGAATGTCGTCCGGGTTTGATCCTAATCGCCGCCATCCCGTGACCGGGCGTATCGCGCCACATAATGGGACTGATTTTGCTGCACCAACCGGAACTCCGGTTGTCGCTACTGGTGATGGTGTTGTCGTGATGACGCGTAATCATCCCTATGCGGGTAATTATATTACTATCCAGCATGGTAGTACTTACATGACCCGTTATTTGCACTTGAGTAAGATTTTAGTGCAAAAAGGACAAAAGGTGACTCGCGGCCAACGTATTGGATTATCGGGTGCAACGGGACGAGTAACAGGGCCACATATTCATTATGAATTGATTGTTAGAGGCCGACCTGTCGATCCTATGAAGGCCAATATTCCGATGGCCACTTCGGTTCCTAAGCAAGATATGGCGAACTTTATTGCACGTCGTAATGAGTTAGACCGTTTATTGGCTCAGCAAGATAGTATGCTTGCGGCAAGCAAGGCTGGGTCGGACTCTGATAGCTAACGATTAGGCTGTTCAATTCAATTGATGAACAGCCATTGGTCTAATCAATAGCTATCAATCCCCCCAAGTAGTTTCATTACAGCTTGGGGGGATTGTTTTGTAAGTAGTTCACCATCGCCAGTGGCTGCTGAGGTTTAGAAAAATAATAACCTTGAATTGCGTCACAACCCATCTCATATAATTTGTCCAACTCTTGCTGATTTTCTACTCCTTCGGCAATGAGGTCGACATTCAATTGTTTAGCGAGTTGAATGATTAAGCTAATGACATGCTCTGATGTTTTATTGCGTAGTAGATTACGAATGAAAGTGGCATCAATTTTGATACAGTCAATGGGATAACTGTGAATATAATTTAAACTCGAATATCCAGTGCCAAAATCATCTAATGCAATTTTAAAGCCTAGCTCTCGTAATAAATTTAAGCGTTCAGACACCTCACCTGTTTGAGTGAGTAACACGCTTTCGGTCATCTCAATAATAAATTCTGAGGGGTGGAATCCATACTGTTGAATTATTAAATTGAGATGATTTAAATAGTGAGAGGAGTGAGCGAACTCATGGGCTGAGCAGTTGATGCCTAAAGTGACTTTATAGTTAAGCTCTTTTTCTAGTACTTGTTTGGCTTGGCAAGCCAATTCGATAATTCGTTCGCCAAGTTCAATAATTAAACCAGATTGTTCGGCTACCTCGATAAACTCTAAAGGGGAAATCGAACCAAGTTGTTTATTATTCCAGCGTGCTAAGACTTCAAAATAAGACCAGTTAGGCCGATTTCGAAAAACAATCGGTTGTATTTCAATATAGATTTCTGACGTACCTGTTAATGGATTATCGAGCTGAGCGCGTAACGCACTCACTACTTGGGTTCGTCGATAATAATAGTCATTTAAGTGCGTGTCATAACAGCGAACTTGCTGAAGACGCGTTTTTTTACAATCTTTTAAGGCTAAACTAGCATTAAGAATCAATTGATCAGCGGTCATCGGCGGCAATGATTTTTTAGCAATACCGATACTCAAGCGGATTTTAATATGGTGATTGGCATCGCGATAACCTTGATTCAATGTATCGATGATCAGCTGACAAATTTTGAGCGGATCATTGGAAAAGGTAATAAAGGCAAACTCATCTCCCGAGATTCGGAAAACTTGATTCTGTTTATTCACATAATGAAAAATGACATTAGCAACAAACTTAATGACTTGATCGCCAATGTAATGGCCGTAAAGATCATTAATCGATTTGAAATTATCAATATCGAGATAAGCGAGAGTGAAAGATTGATAATTATTATCTACTAAATATTCTAGTTGGTCGGATAAATAGTTACGGTTGAAAAGGTTGGTTAGGCTGTCATGAGAAATTTCATAACTCAACTGTTGAGCGAGACTGTTAAAGCGTTGGTTCATCCATTGATGGACAAGATGATGGCGAACAATGCGAGCAACGGTACAGTGAAGTTCAATCGCCGCATCAAGGGTTATGGGTGGCTCATGAAACGTCGATAGGAGAATACCGAGTATATCGCCATTATCAGCATAAAGCGGAACACCGATATAAGTGATGACTGCGGCATGGTAGAGCGAATGATTATCGTGAAATGGGCGATGAAGTGCATCGTTATGAATGACATACTTTTGTTTACTTCTGATTAACTGCTCATAAACGGTTCCTTTGAGTGAGTAATCGCAGGCAAGCGCATGGGGCTCTTTACCCGCATAGCTCAACGTCCTACCTTTATAGAGAGATTTATCAACCTCTATTAAATAAGTCGCCCAAGAATTCAAATGGCTATGCAAGGCCTGTACTGCACGTTGATAAAGGTCTGAGCTATCTAGTAAAAGAAGCTCATTAATTGTATCAAGACTCGCTGTATTTTGAGTCAAAACGCTGGTTGCTACCATAACCCTCTCACTTTTATTAATCTTTATGGTTACTATAAATGGTCGCATTCGATTATTAATAAAAAAGCATTCATAGCATTTGATTGCAACCTATCAACTATGGATGAGGATCGGTCATTTTTCCACCGTTGCCATCAGTAATTGCTTAGCTGTATTTTGTGATGAAAAATCAATAACGATGACATAAGTCGTCGTGAGGCAGAGATCGAACAGTACCATCACCTAACCTTCGCATCTTGTAGTGACTTGGGTATAATTACCTGACTCAATTTATAGGAAATATCATGCAACAGAATCAATTTGAGGCTTTGGTTGAAAGCCTTTGCCAATGGTCAACGCTTCCTCAAGTTCTTGAGGTACTCAAACAGTCGGATGATCAAGACATTGCTGAGGCCGCCGCTTCGTTAACGGGACAATTTGCGCTGGCTGAGGTTGACGGTGAACAGCGTATCTATCACGTCACCACTGAGATTGATGAGCAAGGTCAAGAACAGGAGTTTGTCGAGCATGTGATGAATGAAGGTGAGGATGTAATTAAGTTTATTGCTTGGTTTTTTGAGTCTCAGTTTTCAGTTAAGCACAAAGAGACTTACCAGGCTGCAGGAAAAACCTATCAGCAACCGAAACGTACAGTGAAGTAATTTAACAACATTAATTTGTGATCTAAGTCTTGTTTTGGCTTTTTGTTATGCTATTATCAGCGCATTAAGTAATTAAATTACAAAAATGGGTGAGGTAATATCATGGGTAACGATTTAGGTTCAGCCTATATTGGTCAACTTATCGCCAAGCAGATGATGCATGAAGCGTTGTACGGTAAGGTAAAACCAAAGAAGAAATCTTTCATTAAAAGCGTATGGAAAAAGCTCAGTAAGTAAGCTGGGTATAGAGAATATTAAAAAGCCCTGAGTCATCGACTCGGGGCTTTTGGCTATTTTTTCGCTAATGAAATAACGTTATTGAGTGGCTCATCTTGTGGTGAAAGCGTTTTTGGATGCTCAAGCAGCCAAGTTTGCAACGCATCGTATCCCCCGATGTATTGCCCATCTAACCAGATCTGTGGAACGGTGACTGGAGTCTTTGCCCCAATGATGGCTTTGACTTCAGGGATCATTCGATAGAGAGCAGCACTATTTTTGACGACATCAAAATACTGAAAGCGAATGCCAGCTTCCTGTAATGCGAGCTTGGCTTTTTGACAATAAGGACAAGAGGCTTTACCGTAAACGATATTGCCTTGCAAGGTATCACGTTGTACCCACTGTTCGATTACCGCTTGTATGAGAACCCCTCGGTTGAGGGCTTCACCTTGGCTAATCACTTTTCCTTCGACAATCACAATCGGAGCGTGCCAAGCACCGTATTTCAGTGGTTCCCACCAATGACTAAGCCAATCTTTGCTTTGTAAATTGATCTCGATTCCAGCCAGTTCATGGGTAAAAGTATCCTCAAGGATATCGTGAGTAAGCGTACATTCACCACAGGGAATATTGACTTTGAAAGGTCCGAATTGACCAGCCCAACGGTATAGAGTGATGTTGATTGGTGTCGCCATAAGTAACCTCGACGGTGGCTAGAGAAGTGAGCGGTTGACCGTATCTTTAAGCGGCTTAGAAATAACGTCCCTTAAGTATATAAGAATTTTTATGGGTACAGAGAGTTTATCGTCAGAAAAATAAAACGACCAATGGGGTTGGAGCCGTTGAGAGATAATTTTTGACAAAATGAGGCCATCTATGCGGATACGGCAGTAATAGCAATGAAAAGGGCCAAGCGGAGCTTGGCCAAAAAGGACAGTATGCAATGGAGTTTATGAAACATTAAAAATCGTAACGTAATCCAAAACGTAGAGTATCTTCACTCTGAGTCTCAACGCCATTGACGACAACATCATCAAGGTTGTTCAGTTTATAAGAGATGTAGCTACGTAAGGCAGAATTGAATTGATAGTAAGCGGCAAGTTCGAAGAAGTCTGCGCTATCTGTTTTGTTTCCGGAGACTTTATCTTCACTTTTGCCATAAACGCCTTTCAACGTCATCTGTTTGTTTAGCTTATAAGCGGCGGCAAGCTCTAGAGCATTAAATTCACTATTGGCTTTATCATCATTATCACCAAAAGAGTAAGTTGCTCCTAGCGATAATGCATCAAGTTTGTAGCCCACGCCGAGTAACCATTGATTTTGCTTGCCTTTACCGACGCCATTGTCACCGGCTGAGTAGGCAGCACCAAGATCTAGCCCGATAGGTAAAGAATACAATCCAGAAATACCATATAAATCGGCATTATCTTTACTACTGGCGGCATAGGTTGCTTGCAGATTAAGTGCGTCAAATTGACCACGGTACGCAATCACACTGTCTGTTTTATCAGAGGCTGAGCTAATGTACTGTTGGATCCCTGAAAACTCAGTGGTATCGGTGAGGTCAGAAATTTGTACCGCTGCCATGTTTTGCTTACCGAATGAAAGATCACCGATATTGGTTGCAAAACCGACATACATGTAGCGATTTTTAAACTCGGAGGTTCCGGTATTTTGTTCAGCTTCGTAAAAAGCAAATCCTCTTAAGTCATCGGCAACTTGAGTTGAGCCTCTTACATTCAGACGAGCACGCGTACTATCTTTCATCGTCCCATCAATTTCTGCGCCTTTATCACCGATAAAATCACCACGAAATTCAACGCGGCCACCAATTCTCAACTCCGTGCCATCAGCGCTATAAACGGTTGCGGCTAAAGATGATCCAGAGACCAATGTGGCGAGAATGGCGGTTGTCACTGCTGCTTGTTTCATTATTATTACCCTATTTAGTAAATTGAGCTTCATGCTCTATGGTTGGTTTGAGAGTAAGGTAGAATGTTTAGATGACGATTTGATTGCTCAAATGTGACGATTAGATTTTGTTTTTATTGAAGAAAAAAGACTCGACGATGTTTTCATTTACGTTCACTGCAGGTGGGAAGTGAATCTATTCATAGCGTGTTTTTGATGGTTATCTTTCGACGAAGGCTTGGCGATTTTTTAAGATAGGTTACACTTTGTGCTCACTCATTATTCAAGGACGAGCGATGAACGCGGTACGTTATGAACAACAATTGGTTTACCCATCAAAAATACTGTGTGTCGGGCGTAACTATGTCGAACACATCAAAGAGCTCAATAATTCGTTACCAGAGCAAATGGTGGTCTTCAATAAGCCCAACAGCAGTATTGCAAAACAATTACATGCCTATCATCAAGAAACCTTGCATTACGAAGCGGAGATTTGTTTTCTTATCCGCAATGGTGAATATGCGGGTGTCGGGCTTGGGCTTGATTTAACCAAGCGTGCTTTACAATCTCAGCTTAAGCAAAAGCAGCTACCTTGGGAGCGGGCGAAAGCGTTCGATGGCTCGGCTGTCTTTAGCCGTTTTATTGATTTAACAGGGATAGATATCGCCACTTTACAGTTAGAGCTATACATTAACTGTGTACGAGTACAATGTGGCGGCGTTGCGCAGATGATTTTTTCTCCCGCGCAGATTTTAAGCGATCTTCAATCTTATACTACCTTGCTGGATAACGATGTGGTGATGACGGGAACGCCACAAGGGGTTGGTGAGGTGCATCGCGGCGATGTTTTTCTTGGCCGTTTAAAATCTGCCGAGCAAACCTTGATCGAAGTGGAATGGTTGGCTGAATAGCTACCTCAATAGCAATCTCACTGGGTTTAAGATAGAATCTGCGACTTTGTGCTGCTATTGAGCGATGATAATGATTGATTTGACTATTTTACCGCTGTATCTCACCGCGGTGATTGCGTTGCTGTTAATTCCCGGCCCCGATATGCTGTTAATTGCCAGTTCTAGCTTGAGCTATGGGCGTAAAGTCGGGGTGTTTGCTAGCTTAGGTAATGCGACTTCGGGCGTTATTTTAACTTTACTCGCTGCCCTTGGTGTCTCGGCGATGGTGGCAATGAGCCCAGTCGCGCTCACTATTTTGCAAGTATTAGGCGCTGGTTATTTGTTGAAAATGGGCGTTGATTGCCTGCGCACTAGGGCCAGTATTGCGCCAAGTTTATCAACAGAAGTCACCTTGAGCAGCACGTTTTACCAACGCGCCTTGGTGAGTAACTTGTTAAATCCCAAAGCGTTAGTATTTTTTGTGATGTTTTTACCCCAGTTTGTGTCGAGCAATGTGCCGGCAAGCTCTGGTGAACAGATGCTGGTGCTGGGGATTTTACTCAATATCTGTGGGTTACTGTTTAATTTACTGTTGGTGGGTTTAGTCGGTTGGGGCGGGCATGTTTTGCTCGAGAATGCCAAGTTTCGTTTATATCAGCATAAGCTGATGGGCGGGATCTTTTTCTTGCTCGCCTTATGGATGCTGAGTGACCTATTGCTTAACTTTCTGTCTATTTAAAGCCATTGCAGCGTTATCTCTTGTTATCAACCCTCGCTTTATCGTTATAAAGCGAGGGTTGAATTTATTTATACTAGGCTGTTTTGATGTTCGCTGATCAGCAGTGCCATTTGTTCTTCAGCACGTTGTTCAGCATCAGCAAAACTCTCGTCTGCGGCAAATGTTCCAACCACTTCATAGTAGCATTTCAGTTTCGGCTCGGTTCCTGATGGACGAACAATCACTCGCGCTCCGTCTTGTAAATGATAAATCAGTACATCACTACTTGGCCAAGAGAGTGGTTCTGTTGTGCCATCTTGATGATGACGAACGGCGAGTTTTAAATCATCGTAACTGACGACAGGCTTACCAGCAATCGTATGCGGAGGCGTCGCACGTAGACGATCGCCAATGGGTGGCGTGTCTGGTGCTAAAGCAATACTGCGTTGTGCTGTTACGTACAAACCGTGTTGACGATATAACGCTTCTAGTTGATCCCAAATGGTTTTACCTTGGCTGTACAGCTCTGCCGCGAGTTGGGCAAAGGCGACCATAGCGGATAAGCCATCTTTATCCCAAACGCTATTACCGACGGTGTAGCCTAAGGCTTCTTCGTAAGCAAATAGGAACGGATGTTGCTCTGATTGTTTGGCCATTGCCACATTGGTTAACCATTTAAAACCGGTTAGTGTTTGGTAATAAACCGCGCCATGAGCGGCGGCAATTTTACTGAGCAGGCTAGAAGAGACGATGGTATTTCCGACCAGTGGTGCTTGGTGTGCGGTATGCCGGAGCAGATAATCCCCCAGCAATGCACCGACCTGATCGCCCGTCAGCATTTGATAACCGCCTGTAGGTTTGGCCACGGCAACCGCGAAACGGTCGGCATCGGGGTCATTAGCGCAGGCGAGCTCGGCATTCACCGATTCCGCCAAGGCGATGACTCTATCCATCGCACCGGCTTCTTCAGGGTTAGGGAAGTTAACTGTCGGGAAGCTGCCGTCGGGCTCGCGCTGCTCTTTGACGCTCATTACCTTATTAAATCTAGCATCAGCGAGCAGGGTTTCTGCCATTTCGGCACCGACGCCGTGCATGGCGGTATAAGCGATGGTCACGCTAGACGGATCGGTGTGATGCTGTAGCAATGGACTGGCGTTAATGGTTTGTCGATAGGTTTGGTAATAATCATCTTGCAGCCAAACCAATAACCCTTGTTGCTGGGCTTTATCCAATCCTAGAGTTGGAATGCTTTGTGTTGCGGCTAAATCAATTTGACTGGCAATGCCTGAGTCATGGGGAGCAATGATCTGCGCGCCATTTTCCCAGTAGACTTTAAAACCATTGTACTCTGGCGGATTGTGGCTGGCCGTTACGACCACCGCGGCTGCGGCTTGAAAATGTTTGACCCCAAACGCCACTACCGGAGTAGGCGCTACTTTATAGGTAAGATACACCTTAATGCCTAAAGCGGTCATTACTGAGGCGGTATCTTGAGCAAATTGCTGTGAATCTGGGCGGCCATCATAGCCAATCACCACGCCTCGTTGTTTGGCATTGTCGACTTGTTGGATCAGATAATGACCCAGTCCGACAGCGGTTTCTTGTATCACTAAGCGATTCATGCGGTTAGGGCCGCAGCCGACTTTACCGCGTAGGCCAGCGGTGCCAAATTCTAAGCGGGATTTAAAGCGATCTTCAATTTCATCCTGTTGTTGGTTATCAATTAAAGTTTGTAATTCTTTTCGGGTACGAAGGTCTGGATCTTTTGCTAACCAGAGCGTGACGTTATTGTTCATCGTGGTCACCTTTGATAGATAGTGTCAGTGGAGACATTGTAAGTAATATTTATTCTCATTAATGGGCGCGCAATCGCTAAACGCTTTATCTTCTTGCTATAGCAACGGATGTTCAGTCAACTCAGCAGCGTCAAGCAAAAAGGCCAGCCATCATTGGAGTCGATTTAAAAAGTATATTCAAGTCACTTGAAGATGAACATATTTAAGGGTGTAAATTTTAAATTACACATTGTTGTTTTTGTATTGAGTGGGTGGTGGTTGAAAATTACTAAAAATAGTGCTTGCGATTGCTTGGTGAAGTGGTTAAGTTACTTACAGAGCATAACCGAGCAGTGATGGGAACACCTGCAGTAATCAGTAATAGGAAGAAGTAAGCGATGTATCAAACCGATGATGTCAATATAAAACGTATCAAACAATTGCTGCCTCCAGTAGCCGTATTAGAGAAATTTCCTGCCAGTGAAGCTGCTTCTTCAACCACATTTCAAGCCCGTGAAGCGATTCATAACATTTTACATGACCAAGATGATCGTTTGTTGGTAGTGATTGGCCCTTGCTCCATTCATGATCCTAAAGCGGCGATTGAATATGGCCAGCGCTTGAAAGCCTTGCGTGATGAGTTAAGCGGTCATCTTGAAGTGGTGATGCGGGTATATTTTGAAAAACCGCGTACTACAGTTGGCTGGAAAGGACTGATTAACGACCCGTATCTCGATGATTCTTATGAAATTAATGATGGTCTACGCATTGGTCGTAAACTATTACTTGATTTAACCGATATGGGAATGCCAACCGCCAGTGAGTTCTTGGATATGATCACGCCGCAATATGTCGCGGATTTGATCAGCTGGGGAGCGATTGGCGCTCGTACAACCGAGTCTCAAGTGCATCGCGAGTTGTCTTCGGGACTTTCATGCCCAGTGGGATTTAAAAATGGCACCGATGGCAATATTAAAATTGCTACTGATGCGATTCGTTCTGCCAGTGCTTCGCACCACTTTTTATCGGTGACTAAATTTGGTCATTCGGCGATTGTAGAAACGGCGGGTAATCCTGATTGTCATATTATTCTACGTGGCGGCAAAGAGCCTAATTATAGCGCTGAACATGTTGCGTCGATTAAACAAGAGCTAGAAGTCTCCGGTTTAAAACAGAAAGTGATGATTGACTTTAGTCACGCCAATAGCTCTAAGCAATATCAGCGACAAATGGTGGTGGCAGATGACGTTTGTGCGCAGCTACGTGCTGGTGAGCACGCCATCTTTGGTGTGATGATTGAATCTCATCTAGTGGCTGGTCGTCAGGACTTAGTCGATGGTCAAGCACCGACGTATGGGCAGTCAATTACTGATGCATGTATCGGTTGGGATGATACTGAAAAAGTATTGCGTCAGCTTGCGCAAGCGGTGGAAGCGCGTCGTAATCTGTAAGGGATTTCGTTTCTGGTCGATAAAAAATAGGCGCTGAATCAGCGCCTATTTTATTCAATCAACTTAACTATTTGGCCTCGATACTTCATCCAATAAATACAAAATGGATTGATAAGGGATCCCGCTGTGATGGGATAAGCCGATTTCACAAGTCCGACTATTACTAAAACCACGTTGGCAAGTTGCGGGTACTTGTTGTTTTAGCGAGTGAACGGCAGCTTGGTTGAGCTCTGGCGTGGTAAAACCCTTATCGCCAGCAAAACCGCAGCATTGAATATGCTCAGGAACAATCACGTCTGATACGCAAGCTTGCGCGACCGCTAACATGGTATTCTCAAGCGCCATTTTACGTGAGCTACAGGTGAGGTGTAGCATGACCGTTTCTTGTTTTGGAGTAATGCTTAAATGCTCTAAAACATACTGGTTGATAAAGCCTGCTGGTTCAAAAATCTGCATTGGCTGGGTAAAGTGATCCATACTGCGTTTTGCACATGGACTGGTATCGATGAGGACTGGATAGCGGCCCTGTTCACTGGCTTGCCACAATGCTTGTTCTAATTGCTGCGCTTTTTGGGTGGCAATATCAAACATCCCCTTACTGTCATAAGGCATACCACAGCATTGAGAAGAGACATTGTTTGGGATAATAACCTCAAAGCCGGCTTTGTTGAGCAGGGATAAAGTCACTTCCGTTAGTGGCCGTGGATCGAGAGCGTCGTTGCCTTGCGCCATCGTCCGGCTGGCGCAAGAGGGCAGATAAACGACTTTTTTATCGCGTCTCGGTAAATTAGCCGCGTGTTTTTCCAGTGGATAGCGATTGGCGCGAGGCAGTTCCGCTGTCCACAAGGGCGTTTTGCCTTTGCTGATTTTGCGTAAGCTTTGACTGAGCTGACTGACTCGCGCTTCTCCGCAGACGTTAGTCGCCAGTTGATTGACTTTAAGCCCTGTTGTCACCAGTGCGGTGGTGGTGGCGAAATGATCGGCTGTCCAGCGCGCAATCGGGGTAAATTTGGCGTATTTTGCTTGGCGCAGTTGTTTAATTAAATCGCCCGTGTTGATGCCCACTGGGCAGCGCTCGGCACATAGGCCCGTGGCGGCGCAAGTATCGATACCTTGATACTGGAAAACATCCGCCAGCTCGCTTGCGGCAACCTCTTCTCCGGCTTGGCTGCGACGTTGTAATTCGCGATACAGCACGATCCGCTGGCGAGGAGATAAAGTCAGCGTCCGTGATGGACACACTGGCTCACAGAATCCACATTCAATGCAGCGATCGACCAGTGGGTCTGCAGCTGGCATGGGTTTGAGATTTTTGAGGTGCGCATGAGGATCGGTGTTGATGATGACCCCAGGATTGAGCAGCCCTTGCGGATCAAACAGACTTTTGATGCGCTGCATAAGAGCGTAGCCTTCTTTGCCCCATTCTAGCTCGACATAAGGAGCCATGTTACGCCCCGTACCATGTTCCGCTTTTAACGAACCTTGATATTTGACCGCGACCAGTTCCGCTACCGCATCCATAAATGCGCCATAGCGGTCTATTTCAGCTTGCTGTTCAAAGCCTTGAGTGAAGACAAAGTGCAAGTTGCCTTCTAAGGCATGACCAAAAATGATCGCTTCATGATAGTGATACAGATCGAATAGGGTTTGCAGTTCACGAACGCCAGCGGCGAGTTTTTCAACTGGAAAGGCCACATCTTCGATGATCACTGTCGTGCCGACTTCACGGACTGCGCCGACGGCAGGGAACATGCCTTTACGAATGCCCCATAGGGTAGCAACAGTCTGGTTATGGCTAGTAAACGGCACCGATTGAATGATCTGATAATCGCTGAGGCTGTCGATAATCGTTTGGCACTGACTATCGAGTTCGACTTGTTGACTGGCGTGTGATTCCACCAATAAAGCGCAGGCCTCGATGTCGAGTTCGGCAATAAAGTCTGGCATGCCAGGTTTATCGGCGACAGAACGGAGCGCACGACCATCCATGAGTTCCACCGCAGCAACTGGCGTACTGGATAAGGTGGTCACCGCTTGGCAGGCTTGTTCAATAGTGGCAAAAACCAAGAGCGCTGAGGCTTTGTAGCGATGTTCAACTACGGTGTTATAGGTAATATCAGCGATAAAGCCGAGTGTGCCTTCCGAGCCGATGAGAAGATGCTCGATGATCTCGATCGGATCGTGATAGTCAATGAGCGCATTAAGGGCATAACCGGTGGTATTTTTTAAGCGATATTTGTGACGAATTTGTTCAGTGAGCGGAGTATTGGCGCGAGTGTGCGCGGCTAACGTTTCAATGCCCGCGAGCAAGTCTGCTTTGCGGCGTTTGAAGTCAGCAATACTTTGCTCATCTCGGGTATCAAGCACGACGCCGTCAGCAAAAACGATTTTCATGCTATCAACGGTACGATAAGAGTTGTGCGCGGTACCGCAACACATGCCACTCGCATTATTAGCGGCGATGCCGCCAATTTTACAAGTATTGATTGAGGCGGGATCAGGACCAATTTTACGTTGGTAAGGGGCAAGGTATTTATTCGCGTCCGCGCCGATAACCCCCGGTTGTAGGCGAATTTTATGGCCGTCATCAAGAATTTGATGCTCACGCCAATCATCGGTTAAGGTGATTAAGACAGAATCAGACACCGCCTGACCAGATAAGCTGGTGCCAGCGGCGCGAAAAGTAAAATGAATGCCCAGCTCAGCGCAGCTTTGAATAGTAAATATCACTTCATCAAGAGACTGTAAACGTAAGACGATTTTAGGCACTAAGCGATAAAAACTGGCGTCAGTACCATACGCTAAACGCTGCGCTGGCTGAGTAATGATGCGCTCACTAGCAACGCGCGTTGCCAGTTGAGTGATCAGTTGCTGATAGTGTGAGGGTAACTCACTCATGTTGAACTCCTGTTTTCACTACGGACTAACGGTTCACCAAAGAATCACGGGAGAGATCTTGCACCCGTTTAGCACCGGTTAAGGTCATTGCAACGCGCATCTCTTTGTCAAATAAATCCAGTAAATGTTCAACACCGGCTTGACCTTGCGTCGCTAATGCGTAAATAAAAGCGCGGCCCAGTAAAGTGCAATCTGCCCCTAAGGCAAGCATTCTGACCACATCCAATCCACTACGGATGCCAGAATCGACCAGAATTTTTAAATCGCCTTTTACCGCATCAGCAATCTTAGGTAATGCCTGCGCAGTAGAGAGTACGCCATCTAACTGACGTCCACCGTGGTTAGAGACCACAATGCCATCAGCGCCAAAGCGTACCGCATCTTTGGCATCTTCGACGTCTAAAATGCCTTTGATCACCATCGGGCCATCCCAGAAGTCACGGATCCATTCGAGATCTTGCCAACTGATTGACGGGTCGAAATTGTTACCCAACCAGCCAATATAATCTTCGAGTTTAGTCGGCGTCCCGCGATAGGTCGAAATATTGCCCAGATCGTGTGGTTTACCCAATAAGCCCACATCCCATGCCCAGCGAGGATGTGTCATCGCTTGCAGAATGCGTCGGCTTGCCGCATTGGGACCGCTCATTCCAGAATGCATATCACGATAGCGCGCACCGGGAACGGGCATATCGACCGTAAACACTAAAGTCGTCACGCCTGCCGCCTTGGCGCGCTCTAAGACGTTTTTCATAAAGCCGCGATCTTTCAATACATAAAGCTGAAACCACATTGGACGAGTCAAGGTGGCGGTGACTTCTTCAATCGGACAGACCGACACCGTCGATAGGGTAAAGGGAATTCCTTTATTGGCGGCAGCGTGCGCGGCTTGCACTTCACCACGCCGAGCGTACATGCCGGTTAACCCTACCGGAGCTAAGGCGATAGGCATGGCCAGCGATTCACCAAAAAGCTCAGTCTCAAGGCTTAATTCAGACATGTCATTGAGTACCCGTTGGCGTAGGGCGATATCGGCTAAATCGGTAGTATTTCGACGTAATGTGTCTTCGCGATACGAGCCGCCATCAATATAATGGAAAAGAAAAGGCGGCAGTTTAGCTTGGGCGGCAGCGCGAAAATCAGTCGAGGCGGAGATGATCATGGTTTGTATCCTTATAACAACGGGATCGTGGATAACCTAATAAGTAAGGCGCGGCAGCGAGCGTTGTGTGTTGGCTACCGCGGTAAATATTAACAGCAGAATCGGTCGGTCATCAGCGTTCAGCGAGCATCAACACATCGCTGAAATTAAACCCGTACACGACCACCATGCCGATAATGGCAGTGGCGATGAGATAATACGCCGTCGGGATGATGGTTTTACGCAAGGTGGCTCCTTCACGGCCCAGTAAACCGACCGTGGCTGAGGCTGCGACCACGTTATGAATCGCGACCATATTACCGGCAGCGGCGCCCACGGCTTGCAGTGCGACGACGACCACGGTAGAGATATTCAGTGTCTGCGCCACTTCAAATTGAAACTGGCTAAACATCATGTTTGAAACCGTGTTTGAGCCGGCAATAAAAGCGCCTAAAGCACCCACGGTGGCGCTAAGCGCAGGAAAGGCTTGCCCAACTAACCCGGCAGCGAAATTGGCGGTAGTCACAGGCATGCTGGCCAGATCTGCGCCATTAATACCGGAGTTGATAAAAATTCGTACCATAGGAATAGTAAAAACCAACACAAAACCAGCCCCGACTAAGGTTTTACTCGATTCACCGACGGCTTTTAGTAATGGCGTCACACTGCGAGATTGTAAAAGCACCGCTAATAAGGCGACAAAGACTAAGATGCCACCGGGCAGATAAAGCGGATCAATCGATGTGCTGACTCCGGTCTCGCCAAGGATGTTATTAAAGCTCAGTTGAACGCTAAGCAGCATGGCTTTGAATTCACTGCTGACCCGGCTAGCAACCAGAATGACCGCCAGTAACACATAGGGTGCCCATGCTAAGGCCAGTCCCATAGGCTTGGCTTTCATCTCATCAAGATTCATTTTTAAAGATCCCAGCCATTCGCTAGGCCATTCTTTTTCAGCCGGAAATTCCCAAGTGCTTTTCGGTACTAAAAAGCCCTTTTTCGCGGCGGTGACGACAACGGCTAAACTGACTAATCCACCGATCAGTGAAGGGAATTCAGCGCCTAAAAAGACCCCCGTTAGCGCATAAGGCAGCGTAAAGGCCAAACCGGCAAACAGCGCAAAAGGTAAGATATCTAACCCTTCGGTCCAACTGCGGTTTTTACCGAAAAATCGCGTCAGCATCATCGCCATCAGCACTGGCATGAAAATACCAACAACCGCATGAGTGAGTGCAACACCGGCGGTGATTTGCTGTAAGTAGGCGTCCCAACTTGAACCATTAGCCACTAAGGTTTCGCTAATGTTGTGGGTATCTAGTCCACGGTTAACGCCAACAATGATCGGCGTACCCACCGCTCCGAATGAGACTGGCGTTGATTGAATCATCATTCCCATTAACACCGCGGCTAAGGCAGGAAAGCCAATCGCAACCAACAAAGGGGCGGCAATCGCTGCCGGAGTCCCAAAACCAGAAGCGCCTTCGATGAAGGAGCCAAAACACCAAGCAATGATGATCGCTTGTACGCGACGGTCGGGGGATATATCGATAAAACCGTTGCGAATAGTAGCAATGGCGCCGGTGTGCTTGAGAGTATTGAGTAGCAATATTGCGCCAAACACGATCCATAACACGGAAACGGTGATGCCGAGCCCTTGCAAGGTTGAAGCGAATACGCGAGTTATCGACATATCCCAAAAAATCAAAGCGATAGCAACCGTTAAGGCAAATGCGACCGGCATAGCTTTTTTGGCTGGCCAATTTAATCCGACCAATAGCACGGCTGCGACAACAATGGGTGAAAACGCAATCAGCGCCAGTAGGGTGTCACTCCGGTGTTGGTGAGGTTGTGGGACCCTATTTAAAGACAACTTGCCATTAAATGCAACTGGTTATCATTTGCGTCTTCATCATTGGCGCTGGTGCTTATTTGTCCACTTAAGCGTGAATTAGTAGTAAGTCACTAAAAAGATTGTGCTTTTCTTCTACACTTAAGCTACAAATAAAGAAAATTAATTTAAATATAACAATCATAAAAAAATAAGGAGGGGGTATGGCGATTCAAAATTTGAGTGTTGAGCAGCTCTATCACGTTGCAACACTAGATAATTTGCCATGTAAATCGACCAAAGAGTTAGCTCCCATTGATGAGATTGTTGGTCAAGAGCGCGCGCAAAAAGCGGTTGAATTTGCGATGTCGATAAAAGAAAAGGGCTATAACATTTATGCCATTGGACGTAATGGATTGGGTAAACGAACCATGATCTTACGTTACTTAAATCGCCATCAGCCAGAAAATAATGCGCTATTTGATTGGTGTTATGTAGCTAATTTTGATGATATTCGTACACCACGAGTGCTTAAGCTTCCGTCTGGTGTTGGCCAAAAATTTCGTCAAGATATTGAAAAGTTGATGACCAAATTGGTCAATGCGATTCCGTTAGCGTTTGATAATGAACTCTACTTTAGCCGAGCGGACCGCTTAAAAAACCAACTCGCCCAAAAGCAGGAACAAGAATTAGCAGCCATTACCTTACGTGCCAAAGAGCGTGATATTAGTTTAAGTATCACTAACCAAGGTGAATATCAGTTTGTCGCCATGAATGGCGAAGAAATGCATACCGAAGAAACGTTTGATGCGCTGAGTAAAAAAGAGCAAGAGCATTTTGCGCAGACGATTGATGAGTTAGAAGTCAGCTTACGCAATATGGTCCGCCAGCTCACTGAGTGGGAGGAAGCGTACAGCGAAAAAATTAAAAAGCTCAATGATGATGTGACGCTCGATGTGATCAGTCATTTTATTAAACAGCTTAAAATCGATTATTCTAAGTACCCTGAAATCAAAAGCTACTTAACCGAATTACAAAAAGATATCGTCGAAAATGTTGAGATCTTTTTGGATGAAACGGGAGAGCAAGGGGAGCTCGCTACCGCGGCGTTGGATAAAAAGTTACCACGTCGTTATAAAGTGAATGTACTGGTTTGTCGCGCGTCGCAAGAATTTCCGGTGGTGGTCGAAGAAAACCCTAACTATCACTCCTTGTTTGGCTATATTGAAACGGCGACCTATAAAGGAACGGTGTTTACCGATTTTTCACTGATCCGCGCTGGTAGTTTACATAAAGCCAACGGCGGCGTACTGCTAATGGATGCGGTTAAAGTATTAGAGCAGCCCTATGTATGGGATGGCTTAAAACGTGCTCTGCGTTCACGTCAGCTCAGCTTCACCTCGCTAGAAAAAGAAGTGACTTTAACCGGAACGGTATCGCTCGATCCTGAACCGATACCACTAGATGTCAAAATCATCTTATTTGGTGATTATCGTACTTATGAATTATTAACGCATTACGATCCGGAGTTCAGCGAGCTGTTTCGAGTCACCGCTGATTTTGAAGACGAGATGAAGCGTACGCCAGAAAGTGAGCTGCATTATGCCCGTTTCATTTCAAGTATTGTCCATGATAACAATATGTTGCATTGTGATCGCAAAGCGATTGCGCGAATTATTGAACACAGTTCGCGAATGACCAGCGATCAAAACAAGCTCTCTTTGCATTCCGCGCATATTGCCAATTTATTGCGTGAGTCTAATTACGTCGCTCGCCAAGCCAATTCTAATATGATTCGCCAAAATCATGTGGAAGAAGCGCTGTGCAACCAACAAATGCGAGTCAATCGTCTTCAAGAAGGCGTAATGGAAACCTTCCTTAATGGCACTACATTACTGCAGACCGAAGGCTCTGCGGTGGGGCAGATCAATGCCTTATCGGTGTTAGCGACCAGCGATCATGCCTTTGGTGCACCAAACCGAATTACGGCGACCACATCGTTTGGTGATGGCGATATTATTGATATTGAACGCAGCGTGGATTTAGGGGGCAGTATCCACTCAAAAGGAGTAATGATACTTTCTGCTTATTTAAATTCGGTGTTTGGCCGAACGGCGCGAGTACCGTTAACCACCACCATTACTTTTGAACAATCGTACGGTGGGGTGGATGGCGATAGTGCCAGCATGGCTGAGTTTTGCGCTATTGTGTCAGCATTTTCCAAGCAACCCAATCGGCAAGATATTGCGATTACTGGTTCAATGAATCAGTTTGGTGAAGCTCAGCCGATTGGCGGTGTTAATGAGAAAATCGAAGGCTTCTTCGATGTGTGTAATATTAAAGGCCGTCATTCTCAACAAGGCGTGATTATTCCTCGTTCTAATCAGCATCATTTGATGCTACGGGCGGATATTCTCAAAGCGGTGGAAAAGGGTGAATTCCATATTTGGGTGATTGACCATGTGACAGAAGCGATAGAGCTCTTTACTGGAAAACCCGCTGGTGTTGCAACAGAAGATGGCAGCTATCCCGTGGATACGATTTTTGGTTTGGCTCAGGCTAAATTAAACGCACTACGCAAATAATCATAGGCTGGTCGTCACGCTTAACCTTCTTAATGGCTCCTTCGGGAGCCATTATCGTTCCCTGAAATGCTCTGAGACGGCTGAACGACGGCTAGGTCCAGGTTCAGTGGAAATGGTGTGCTCATAGCCTGCACGTATAAAACGTTGGTGAGGCAGCGGAGGTTCAACTCGTCGCATCTGCGGTGAGTCAGTGGTTCCCGAAAGTTGATAAATCGTTTCGCCAGTGCCAGTTCGGATGGCGATCGTTTTGCCATCAAATTCAAATTGCGTGGCAATTAAACGATGATCACGAAATACACCTTGTTCATTAAAGGTGAGAACTTCAGTTAAATGGCTTGGTGCACCGATTTCAATCCAAGAACCGTGCACGTTCTTCGGATTAATGTAATCGCGATAACTAACGATAATTAATAGCGCAAATCCGACAGATAATAGACTTAATATTAGCCAGAAGAGGACTTTAAATAGAAACGATTGACTATCAGGGCGGTATTTTCGGCTAGGTTTTTTTCTAATAACCACATCATTCTCTCAAAGTATTTAGGATTTATTACGTAAAGCCTTTAGGTAAGCTCAGTATAGCATATTGTCATTAAAGCTAAGCTAATGATATCTTGAGTATCTGTTAAGTGATGAGTGGAAAACGCCACTCAAACTATTTTATCTCAGAAAAGGAATACCATGATTAAGGAAAATAGCTACTTTGATGGCAATGTGAAATCTTTAGGTTTTCAGCAGCATGGCGAGTCAATGACCGTCGGTGTGATGGCTCCTGGAGAGTATACCTTTGCGACGGATGCTCCGGAAAAAATGACCGTTATCAAAGGGTCATTAACCATTAAACGCACGAGCGATCAACACTGGTTAACGTTTCATAGTGGAGAGTGTTTTGACGTTGATGGTCATTCATCGTTTGATTTACAAGTGTCGCAAGCTACTGCTTATTTGTGTGAATTTTTATAGCCGTGCGTTTTTAGGTCATAATAGACGCTGACGTTTCCAGCAAGCCAAAAAAAGCCACACTCATTAATGGGTGTGGCAAAAACAAAAATATCCGGCAGTGGTTTTATTTTTGTTTAATAACCGACCTTATGGTCGAATGGACAGTAAACTTACTCTTCCTTTCTACGTACAGCGGCAGCTGTCTTTGTTTCGTCATCGAGTTTGTTGATGAGGGCTGACCATAACTCTAAGTCGTTTGGGTATAGAGTTATCAGGCAATTAGTAGGTGGAAAATAATCCTGCATTATAATCAGCAATCGCTTGTTCAATCTCTTGGTGACTATTCATCACAAAAGGACCGTAATGAACCACCGGTTCGTTAATCGGTTCCCCCGCTAAAATCAATACACCGCTGGCTTCGTTGGCCGATAATTGAAGTGCAGCGTTGCGAGAAAGTACCGCGAGTTCGCCCTGTTTTAAGCTCTTGCCAACTACATTCACCGCGCCTTGATACGCATAAAGCAACACGTTGTAGTGCTCAGGGATGACTAAAGCGATATCACTGGATGATTGAGCACGCCAGTCGGCAACGATAGTGGCGACGCCAGTTTGAGTTAGCGGACCTTGCAACGTTTGCCCGTTGATAGCGAGCTTTCCAGCGATGAGTCTTAGCGTACCCAGTGCATCTTCTGAATATTCAGTTATCGTTTCAGGTTGAAAATCATGATATTGAGCCGGTGCCATTTTGTTTTTCGCTGGTTGATTAATCCAAATTTGGAAACCGTGCAATTGACCTTGTTCCATGATTGGCATTTCGCTATGAATAACCCCTCGGCCCGCGGCCATCCATTGGGCACCGCCACTGCGTAATTCGCCGACATTACCCATTTGATCGCGATGTTGAAAGTGCCCTTGCAACATATAGGTTAAGGTTTCAATACCTCGATGAGGATGAGGAGGGAACCCTCCAATGTAATCGGCACTATGATCCGATTTCAATTCATCTACCATTAGGAAAGGGGAGAATCTGCCATGGTTAAAACCAGCGACACGACGAATTTTCACTCCGTCTCCATCCGAGGTCGCTCGGGCGGGAATTAGCTGTTCGATGACTCGTAAGGTGTTCATGATCGTGCTCCATCATTAGAGGATGATCATAGCTTACTGGTTGCTGGCTCAAAAAGGAGCACAGAGAGTTGAGGATGTCATTCAAAATTTTTGAAGATCAATAGTCTCTTTCGGTACTTTTCCGAACGTAAGAACGAGGTTGGCGTTCATAGAGACACAGATCAACCAATGATCTGTCTAAATGTGAGATTGATTCTTGGTTGGCAGGATTGACGAGTTTTAGGAATGGTGTGCTGCCAATAGTGCTGTGTATCTCCAGCCATCACTAATAATGAGCCATGGCTGAGTTCAAAGATTAATTTTTCTTTACTTTGCATATGGCGCAGCGCAAAGCGCCGAGTTGCGCCTAATGATAGTGAAGCGATGACGGGTTGGTGACCTAATTCCGGTTCATTATCTTGGTGCCAACCCATCGAATCTTGACCATGACGATAGAGATTCGCCAGAACCGAATTAAATGGCTGATTTGCAACTCGTTCACATTGTGCTTTAAGAGGGAGTAATGCTGGTGCCCACGGTTGCGGCGCTAAACTTAAGCCTGAATAGCGATAAGCTTTTTCACCGTACCAAGCGTGCAGGCGAGGCTGCATGATTGGTTTACCAAACATCATGATCGCTTGTTGTTGCCAGTTGAGTTCAAGCGACAGGCGTTGATAAGCGTTATCGGCTTGTTCCATGGATAAAAAATCTGGGATCCACAGTAATTGTCCATCATTGATCGTTAGCCATGATGGCGTTGGTGTAGATTCAGGGATAGAAACTGGAGTTGGCATCATTATTCTCAGTTAATCATTTTTTGATAGGTTGGATGTTTCAAGGTTGAGAGAAACCGAGAAGTAGAGGGTTACCGGATCATTGCATTTTGCACCGAATTTGCAAAATGCAAAATCACTATGAGATCGGTTGTAATGAAACGGACGCTTTTTCGCCATATTCGCCTTAAATTGCTTGATTAAGTGGTTTGAAAAAGTTGGCACGCTATGTGCTTTATAATATATGACCCTTTTAAGCCGAGGGTCACCTAGCCAACTGACGTTGTTAGTGAACCTCTTTGTTCACACAAAATATAGCCAATCGCACCTTTTTGCGGTTGGCTTTTTTTTACGTTGTTTTTCTTGTCAACGATCAACGCTGCTCGGTTTGATTGGCGCATTTATCGTAACAACTGGGTACTCTCGGGCACACCGCACCACGTGAACAAATCAATCTTGCTTGATTATCAATCCCACGCTCAATCCAATTAATATTGAGAATTTTTGCAATGGTTAGCAAATCTTTTTTAATGTGTCTCGGGATGATGGTTGAACCTCCTTGTTGAACACAAGAGGCTTTGAGTTCTTCGGCAATCGAGCGGGCATCGCCACCTTGAGCATTAATGGCGGGATTAAGATCAATGCCAGCACATAGCACACGGTTATTCCCTGCAGCATCAGACATATTCATTGATTCACAACAGTAAATACGCGGTTCATCACCGACATTTAAAATGGAAATTTGTGCTGAGCTACCGGGTAAAGGCTCAGATAAACGACGAAACACCGCCCAGTGTTGGCAAGGGTCATCAACTTTACGCATATTTCCCCAAGGTAGAGGAATGCCATTACCACGATACACCGCTTTAAGTTTGCCTTCGCCATAGGCATCAAAATAGTGCCAGTGAGGGTAGGGAGAGACGACGGTCATCCGGCGCATGGCAACCGAAGGGGATACTCCGGCTTTTTGATGTACGGAGATTTCATAGCCATTACGATCCAACAGTTGGCGAAAGGGAACTTTGGGGCATAATAGAGCGCCAGCAAAAAAGCTCGATTCAAAATCACGCCATGCTTGCAAAATATCTTGTGAGTTAAGCTCGGAGGTTTGCTGAAGATCGCTCTGCGCTTCCCAGCCATGAGTATGCCCAACCGAAAGCACACTTTTTAATCCCTCTTTACTGTGTAAAACATTATGGCCAATGTACACCGCTAAGTCGTATTTCAGGCGTGTCGGATACTGTTTTAAAATCTCATTAAGATAAATGTTTCCCGGTGGTTCAAAAAAAGAAGTGACTAACTGTTTGGCGCTGATCCCCAATTCATCCACCACATCATGCGGTGTACGTGTCACCCAACGTATGGTCAATCCTAGGCTTTTAGCGATATCGATTAAATCTTCTACGGCCAAATTAAGACGTTTTAGTCCAACCTCCTCTGCCGCACGTTCTAGATCGGGGAAGTGATTTTGTAAACTTTCTTGATGGGCCCGGATCAGCAGATGAGCAAACTGGCGGCCGGTGATCCCGGTTTGTGAGAGCATTTCGGGAATCGCTATCTGTAAAATATCATTCGAAAACAGAAAACTAGGTTCTAGAGCCATGCCGCTAATGCCGCCTCGATTACCTTTATTAGGGGTTATGTCGGCCTGTTCGGGTTCGTCGTCTAAAAACCAACGCGGATCTTTTTGAAAGACTTCAGCAATCACTTCGAGCATTTCTACACTGGGAACTCGCTTGCCTCGTTCAATCATAGAGAGATAAGAGACGGAAGGAGCGTATTCAGGATTAACCCGTATACAGCGCGCTGATAAATCTTCCATGGTTAAGTGGTTGCGTTTACGCAAGTTTCTTACCTTGGTGCCTAAAAAATGTGACTGTCTGACTAAGCTTTTTGATATGGCCATTTTGTAAAATTCACATTGTAAAATTTTTGTTGTGAAATTGTAGTAAAAAATCCGCTAGTCTACAAACTAAGCCAGTCACAGAATTGAATGAAAATTAAACATCAGTTTGAAGTAATGGCTCTAGGACACAATAAATAGTTATCCACGAGGGAACGACAATGAATATGCTGACATTCGATAAGACTAACATTCAATCAACTCAACATCCGTTTATCGCTGAAGCTGTCTTCGCCGTGGAGACAACCAGCGCAAATCAACAACGAGAAAGACAAGCCAAAGCTAAGCAATTAATGGATCGTTTATTTCCGCTAGAAAGTGGTTCGCATCAAGAAGTCACCAGTTATGTCATCGATTACCACCATGTACTGGCGTATTTTAAAGATGGTCGTCACAGCGGTTTACAATATCCGAAACAGTTTGTCGCCTTTACCGGCAGTAAAGATCAGCCTTGTTCAATTCTCTTTCGAGAAGGGGATGGAAGCCATGTTGAACTGCTATTAGGTTGCTTACGCGGTACTGGTTGTGTGGAATTGGTTGAGATAGAAGATATTCAGTTAGAAACCTGCACCACGTTTAGCCAGCAAATCAATAATCAAATGGCTAATACTGCGATTCGTCATTGGATAAGCTTGATCAAAGGGAATGCGCACGGTAAAGCGCAAGCCTGTAGCGAAGATAAAGAATATACGGCAAAAAGTGGTGAAGACTACTGTCTTAATTACGCTTTTCACTTATAAATTTGCCATTAAAATCAATAATCTGGTTGGGCGACTTGTTTTAAGTCGCTGACCATCTACCTTGATAGTGGATTGAATGGGTATTAATTAATGGCCTGCTTTTATGGACTCTCGATGGCGATTTTAGAGTGGCATTACTCGGTTACGGCCAAGATTTTTGGCCTGATAGAGCATTTTATCGGCCCGATCAACTAAAGTATCAGCGGCTTCCAAACTTTGATATTCGGCGACGCCAAAAGAGGCAGTAATATTACCAATTTGTTGACCTGATCGGCGATCGCGAACCGAAAGCTTTTCAATTGATCGACGTACCGATTCCGCGAATTGACGAGCACTACGTAAAGTCATGTTAGGCAGCAGAATAACAAATTCTTCACCACCAAAACGGTAGGCCGTCATCGCTTCGCGGCAATTACCTTGGATACGCTTGGCAATCGCTCTTAATACCGAATCACCAAACAGGTGACCGAAATCATCGTTATAACTTTTGAAATGGTCGATATCTAACAAAATAATGCTTAGCGCTTGTTGAGCATGAAGCATGGCCAGTAGATCGTTATTAAAAGCGCGTCGATTATATAACCCACAGAGTGGATCAAAGAGCGCGTCTTTCTGTACTTCTGCCAATTGACTTCTCAGCTTAGAGATTTCATCGCAAGCGGTTTTGAGCTGATTGTTTAAAAAGCGGGTCGAATGGCGAATGTCACGTGACTCACTGACTAGCTGTCGAATAACGCCCATGACTTCCTCTAAAGAAAGATCTTCTTTCTCTACCCGTTCTAAATCGCAAAAGCTTTTATCGATAATGGCTTCAAAAGCTCGTGTATCCGTCATGGTATCAGACATTGAGCTGGCGACTTCACTGGCTAAAATTTCCATATTCGCGCGCAGTTCACTGACGGTCGTTTCTGCTTTAGAAGCGATGAAATTTTTGTATAACAGGTCGCCAGAACTGGGCGGACATAAGCCAAAATGCGCTAAAACGGAATCCATTTCTTGATTTAACTGCGGGATAGCATGATCGACATAAGTATACCAAAGCGCGTAGTTAGCAGGTGTGGCGGCAACATGATGCTTCATCATCAGAGGAACCGCTTTTTTAAGGTTGGCAGTGGATTTTTTAAAAACTTCATCAGGCATGGGTTTACCGTCACTAAGCGCTAATCAATTCTATGGGCTAAGCGTAGCGGATTTTTGCTCATTTTGCTGCAAAAATCCGCCGATCTTGCTGTTATCGTGGATTACATTGAGAGGGATGACGAGCGTTGCGATTCAAGTTTTTTCGCTCCTCTGAGCATCGCTTCGATAAGTTCAGTGGCGTTAAATTTTTCTAATGCCTCGTGTGCGCCAACTTGATGAGCGCGGTCGACACAAATTTCACTCGACAATGAGGTGTGCAAAATACAATAAGCGTGACTTAAGCGAGAATCGTTTTGTACCTCAAAAGCCAGCTCATAGCCATCAAGCCCGGGCATTTCAATATCACTGACTAAAAGGTCAATCGCATTATGCTCATCAGCTAGGCGGCGCATTAGTTCAATAGCCTCCAACCCATTTTTACAAATCTGATAAGGAATGTTGATTCTATCTAACGCATCGGCCAGTTGTTTACGGGCAATTGATGAGTCATCAACCAGTAAAATATTCAGTGGTTTAAGCCGCTCACGTTCAATATCGGTCAGCATCGGCACTTTGGTGGATTCGTATTGTGGGTAGATTTTTGAGAGCAGCAGTTCGACATCCAGTAGTTGAACAATACGATCTTGATAGCGAGTGATCCCGGTAACAAAGACATTATTGCCCGCTGTCACTGGTGCTGATTCAATCGATCGCCAATTACATTCGATGATCTTTTCAATGCCGCGTACCATAAAGGCAACCACAGTGCGCAGGCAGTCGGTGACAATCAAATAACACTGTTTATATTCTTGAGGAGTAATCGGTCTAAATCCAATGGCTGCGGCCATATCAATCACTGGTACCGTTAGATTACGTATCGTCACCGTTCCCACCACATGATGATGAGAATACGGGATTTGCGTCATCGGTAAATAGGGGACAATTTCCCTTACTTTTAACGTTCCAATAGCAAACAGCTGTTGCTGTGAGTTGAGGGTAAACATCAACATCCCTTGCGACTGATTTGCTTTACTGACGGTTTTGGCCATAACACACTACTCAAAAATAAACACACTACACCCTCTATAGTAACTGAAAATTGCTGCTTCGTAACGCTATTGAGCTATTTTTAGCAGTTAAAGCTTCTTGACGAGCGATGAATATCGAAAAGATGCATTAGGTTACGGCTTTGGTTAAAATAAGCAGCTTTGTTATTAGATCGAGTATTTCCCTATGGCGAAAACAGCCGCTGCATTACACATTTTAGTCAAGCACAAAGAGCAAGCTGATGAATTACTACAGCAGTTAAAAAAAGGCGCTAAGTTTCAAACCTTAGCCAAAAAGCATTCACTTTGCCCATCGGGTAAGCGTGGTGGTGATTTAGGCGAGTTTCGCCAAGGACAAATGGTTCCTGCCTTTGATAAAGCGTGCTTTCAAGGTGAAATTTTGACGCCGCAATTAGTAAAAACCAAGTTTGGTTGGCATGTAATAAAAGTACTTTACCGTACCTAGTGTTGTAGTGAACTGTTCTTTTCTACTGAAGCTGCCACGATGCGCCAGCGTCTTTCGAGCCAAGTCTATTGTTTCCATACTCATGATGACTGACTCAATCAACATCGCTGAATGCGCTTACGGTTAGCTTGCTTTTTGTGTGGCACGCCTAGTTTGCATTAGATGATTGTGTTGCTTGAGTATTTATTGTGACAAAGTTTACAGATTTTCATCTTTTTAACCAAAAAAATTCACAAATTGATTTCCATCAAAATAGTGTGGTTTTTATATGCTACTGTGCGCGCCAACAAAAAGAATAATTAGCCCAACAAAAGGAAAGTAGCATGAAAAAAACAGTCTGTGGATTAGCTGTCCTTACCGCTTTAGCTTCAACTTCAGTGCTTGCTCATCAGCAAGGGGATATTTTGGTGCGTGCGGGTATCGCTAGCGTGGTACCTAACGATAGCAGTGATAAAATTCTTGGTTCGCAAAATGAACTGTCGGTGAACAGTAATACTCAGCTGGGCTTAACGCTCGGCTATATGTTGACGGATAATTTCAGTATTGAGTTATTAGCCGCAACGCCTTTCTCGCATAAGATCTCGACCGATCTTAGCGGTTTAGGGGATATCGGTAAAACTAAGCATTTACCACCGACGGTGATGGTCCAGTACTATTTTGGTGAAGCGGGCAGCACATGGCGTCCTTATGTTGGCGCTGGTGTTAACTACACCAATTTCTTTGATGAAAAATTTAATGATACTGGAAAAACAGCCGGGCTTAGTGATTTAAAACTGGATGATTCTTGGGGTCTAGCGGCCAATGTTGGTGTCGACTATATGCTCGATGATAACTGGTTCTTTAACGCATCAGTTTGGTACGCCAATATTGAAACCACAGCAAAATATAAAGCGGGTGTTGATGCCCAATCCACTGACGTGAAAATTAATCCTTGGGTATTTATGATCTCTGGCGGTTATAAGTTCTAAAAAATTGACTTGATAACGCTCAGCAACAATAAAGGCAGGAAATCCTGCCTTTATTGTTTTCTATTTTACCGCTTTGCGGTTTGGTTAATTAATGCAATACGGTTTCTGGAATCGCCCCATTCAATTGGTTATCAATTAAAAAATCAATGGTTTGTGCTTGCATTTGACCATGGTGAAGAGCATCAGACCCATCATCATTCTGTGGGGCAATAAAGGTTGAATGCTTAGCCGTGGTATTATACTCAATAAAGACGCTGCTTTGCCCATTCACGGTTGGTGTCGTGCGATTGATCGTCGTTAATCCAAGTAAGCTCGCCACTGGCTCTGTGCCAGCAAATGGCAGTATACCTGCTTCTTTGGTGACATTCGGCACTGTATCGTCATTGTGAACTTGAGTCAGCAATAACGGCGTTGTAATGCCCGAAGCTAAATTCGCCATTGGATCTATGCTGTCGAGCACCGATTGAGCGGCAAAGCTAAACTGAGCAAACAGTGCGTTTAATTGCGCTTTTTGTAGTTCAGTTGCATTTTGTTCAAAGATACCGTAACACGCGGAGTCAGTTTGCCCAATGCAGTATGTGTCTGCAAACGCCTTATACTGAGCAGAAGTCAGCGCTAAGTTATGTTTGATCTGCGGTGCAAAAGCATCAGAACCAAACAGAAGTGGCGCGATACGACCACCAGAGTTATGGATCGCTGCGGCGCTAAAGTGATAGAGAGCATTCGCTTGAGGATTACCTAAATCTTGCTCACTGGCTGCCAGTGCGGACAGCCCGACAATACCACCTAATGAATGACCGAGCAGTTTAATCTGTGAGCCTGTTGCAATATTGACGTTCTCAAGGGGCGAGCCGATGAAAGATGATTGTGACAGGGTTAGCGCAGCGCGCAGCGCGCAGCGCCAGCACGTCCAAAATACTTTGACGCACGTTATCACGGGCCACGGGTAAGTTAACTAAATTTAAATAGGCCAGCACATTGGTATTGGCTGAGCGCTGTTCGTCTAAACTGCGCTCTCCGTGCAGTGGCATATCAATCGCAATCACCGCTAAACCCGCTTGAGCAAGGCGAAACGCAAACGCGTAGGCATTTTCTTTGGCTGAGGTAATGCCGTGCTGATAAATGACCACATTTTTAACTTCGCCCGTTTTGGGAGTAAAAAGTAAAAACGGCACGGTTTGCAGTGATTTAATGCTGGGCAGCGGTGAATAGCGGGTGATCAAACGCTCGCTGTCTAATCGGCTGCCATCGGTTTTCGTGAGCTCAAGACCGACTAATTTCATCTGCTGTTCTTGACTGGTTGCAAGCTCGGTAAGATCAATACCAGCGCCGATCAATTGCGCGGTAAGATGAGCCTGCTCAACAGGGTCTTTTAACGCTGCTGAGATTTTCGCTAGGCTGGGGGAAGCGGCGCTAAACGCTTGTGTGTTCCAATTTGCGCCGGTTTCAAGGTAGTAAGGCAGAGTCACCGCGCCATGAGTGACGTTAACCGATTGACCGGTATCAGTGACGGACTGATCATAAGCTGCAATGAGTAGGTTCTTGGGAGCCTTGATATATTGTTCAAAAGCCTTATCTGCGTTAAGCGCTTCAGCAAAAGGCTTGGGATCTTCAAAGGTCATTTGATAAGCATCATTTTGATGGACAAATGTTTGCTGCCAAACCGCTAATGGGTTTTCTTGCCCCGCGCCGTAGGCCGTTGCGGCAGCTACAGCGCTTAAGGTTTCACCGACCGATTGGGTGCTAAACCAAGTGCTGTATACGATCTGTTCTGCATTAACACCCGTCGCGCTAAACAGGGCTTCCGTGCCATGGGTGATTTTCTGCAGCTGTGCCAATTGTCCTTGGCTATAAATGCGCTGCTTAGATTTAAGGGTCGCATAGCTACTCGAGGTGCCGATTGGCTCGCCTTGTGCGTCTTTAACATCACTGGTGATGGCTAAAATATAGTTGCTCGCTGGGTTTAATGGCTTAGTTGGGTAAATGGCGATCTTACTGGTCGCGGCATCGCTAAAGGCGACAAAGTCAACATTAGCTTTCGGTTGTGGATTACCAGTCATCGAATCTGTCAGTTCAACTAGATAAACACCGTCTGTGATGGCGCCAGTAGCCAAATTGCCGCCAGTAAAATCCAGATACAGTGGCATAGTGGTTGACCAGCCATCGAGCTGATTCATGGCAACCCGTGGATTACTGGGCGAGTTGTCACCATCCGTGGGTAAGTTTAAAGTACCATCTTGCGGGTTCATCAACGTATAGGAGGGTAGCGGCACCGAAGGGTTCGCGCCGCTCAACTGAAATTTAATCTGTGTTTCGCGAGTTAATGCCTTTGCAATATGTGGCTCATAGCTAATGGTCGGTGCGCCAGAGCTTTGCGTGTCATCGCCGCATCCCGCTAACCATAGAGCCGAGCAGAGTAGGGAAATTTTAAGTAGTTTTTTCATGGGTTTCTTAACCTATTTAGAACTGGTAATTGAGCTGGATGGCACTGATATAGGCATTGGCTTTGGTGTTGAAATTCAAGCTTTGGCCTGCGGCGTTGGTTTCGGTGAAGTTACCTTCCTTGCTTCTTACTAATGCAAAGCCCGCATCTAGGGTCATGGCATCATTCAAGGTGTAAGTAAAACCGGCTGAATACCAGTAGCGGTCACTATCTGGAATGCTCAAGGTGGCTTTACCCGCTTGTTCATCAAATGCTAAACCAGCGCGCAGTGTCCAATCATGATTAAGGCGATAGGTGGTGCCAAGGGACCAGCGGCCGTTGTCTTTATAGTCTTCTGGTTTTTGGAAGCAGACACCGTCTTTACACTCTGCTGAAGTCGCTTTGAGCTCTTTGAATGAACGCCATCCGGTGCGTTGATAGCCATAGTGAATCGCCCATTGGTCATTGAGTTGATGAAAGGCGGATATTTCCCAAATTTCTGGTAGATCAAGTTTTAAGCGGCCGACGACTTCGGGCTTGCTAGCTGCGCCAGAGTTATAGCTAGAAAAGGTACCATCATCGAAATCGAGTTTGACCTGTGAGCGGTAGGAAAACCCAAAGCGGTGGTTTTCATTCACTGAGTAAAGTGCGCCAATATTCCAGCCATAACCTAAGGTATCGCCTTCCATAGAGATCAGCTTATCACTTTGTTGACCACCTAAAGTGGGCGCTAAGCCACCTTGGTGACGATTGAGCTCTGCATGGGCATAAACAAGATTAATCCCAGCGCCCAAACTAAGATGTTGATTGACTTTGTACGCTAGGCTCGGGTTGAGGTTAACCGAAATCAACGCAGTGTCGCCTGCCATGTCACCAGCATAAATGTCGGTTGGGTAATCGGTTGCTACACCATAGGTAGTGAAAAGGCCGATTCCCCAGCTCCACTGTTCATTAATTGGGCTTAAATAATAAGCCGCTGGAACCACTTGGAGAGGAGCGATATCCGACATTTTTTGTTGATTGCTCAGATCATAAACATCAACTTCAGGATCGATGATACTCAGGGCGCCAGAAAATTGCGCACGTTCAAAACGAGTCATTGCCGCAGGGTTGCGAGCTAGCACACTGGCGTTATCTGCCACCGCGCCTTCACCAGAAAAAGCTCGGCCAAGACCGGAGGCGGAATGCTCGGCAACTTGAAAGCCAGCGCTGTATACTGAGCTGCTGGCTATAACGGTAAGTGCAACCAGAGTTCGGGGAAAGGTTTTCATTCTCGTGTTCCTAAGTCTGTATTATCGCCCAAAATAAGGTGCGGTAGCGTCAATTGAGGTGAAGTGGTTGATTCACTCGTCTAAGCTAGTGTGCGGGTGAATCAACCATTTGACCGATGATTAGCCACTTCTTATTTAGTCGGCATAGTATTATTGCAGCCCTTTTTACTTGAAGTTGCAGCGGTGTAGGCTTCGATGCGTTCACCATAATCAAACGGTGTATTTATGTTCATCAGGTTTTACTTACGGGGTACCTAGCTGAAACTTCAGGCCGTTCAGGTCTGTAACATCAAAAAACTAATGTTAAAAATTTGTTTTAATAATGTCAAATGTTTGGTTTTATTAGTGTGAGGGGCGGATTATAAAAGTACATTTCATCAATGTCTTATAGAAATTTTGTGGTTGTACCAGTAGGAGATTGAGCGTTAGGCTAAGATTTTGTTTGAAATGACCAGAAAAAAGCAGTTTAAGCTGCTGTTTATTAGAGACTAAACAGCAGCTTGGTGGGTTTTAAAAACAGAGCTATTGGCCGACAAAGGCGACGACGACGCGATTATTGTCTAACGTACGTGAAAAGACGTAAGCATTGTCTTGTGGGATTGGTTGATGAACTCCTGCACCAATTGCAGGGTTATTTTGGCGAAATTGGCCTAAGGTTTGCCAGTGTTGCAGTAAGGCTGCGCGATCGTTATCCCACTGCCAGTTCATTGAAGAGCGAGTCCCTTGATGAAAATCATCCGCATAAGGACCGACTTCGCGAGCGACTTCATCACCATAGTAAACTTGGATTGCTCCTGGAGTGAGCAGCAGAACATTCGCGGCATTACGCTGCATCTCAAGTGATTTAAAGCGCCCAAAAAATAGTTCCGTGTCATGAGATGACATGTAACTGACCGGATTAAAATCAGCATGTTTGGCGAGGGTTTGCGAATAGGCTTGGTACACATCCTCCATGGTGCTTAAACAAGCGGCGCCGCGGTCCATTCTTTTTTGTAAATCGAAGTTGATCAGCGCATCGAAACCATCATCAAAATATGGGCTACGATAAGCACTGTGCGCCCAAACTTCGCCCATCATCCAGAACGGTTCACCTTGTTTGCCCTGTTTGGCGCGCCATTCATCAAGGCGTTGGCTAGCGGTTGATTTCAGGCGTTGCCATACTTCCCCTTCGACATGTTTAACGGTATCAATTCGATAGCCATCAATACCAAAACGTTTTACCCAATCGGTTTGCCACTCAATCAGATAATCAGTGACGGTATAATTGTCGCGTGCTTGGACTCGTGTTCCCGGATTATTGATTAGCCATTGAGGCGGCGTGACAGGCACGTCAGCTTCAGTGAGAAAATCAGGCAATCCCGCTAACGTTAAGGTTAAATCGCTTGAGCCCGGCGCTGGATAACCCGGCAGCCCGGCACGTACCCAATCTTTACCCCACCATTGCTGCCAATTTGAGTTTTGATAATCAATATATTGATGAAAACTGTGCCACGTTTCGCCAGTTTTTGGCGTCCAATCGCTCCATTTTTCAGGCAGAGTGCTAGATTTGACAACGTCAATGCTATCGAACTGCAAATCCGCTAAAGTCGCGTAGCCAGTATGGTTGAGTACCGCATCGAGTAGGACTCTTATGCCTCGCTTATGGGCTTCTGCCACTAAGGTGGCGAGATCTTCATCGGTGCCGAAGTTTTCGTCGATTTTGGTGAAATCTCGCGTCCAATAACCGTGATAGGCATAAAAAGGAAAGGAGCCACTGTCTCCTCCACCAATAAAGCCATGTACTTGCTCTACGATCGGAGATAGCCAAATCGCATCGGTGCCAAGGCTTTTAATGTGATCGAGCTTTTTAATTACCCCTTTGAGATCGCCGCCATGAAAGGTACCAATTTCTTGTTGGCCATCTTTTTTACGGCCATAACGGTGATCGTTACTCGGATCACCGTTATAAAAACGGTCAACCATAACAAAATAGATATTGGCATTACGGTAAGTGAAAGGCTGTGGCTCACTCTTTAGCGGAGCAAGCAGAATAAGCCCGCCACTGGTTGGGGAGGGTGTTAAAGAGACCTGCCCGTTGTTGACCGTAACGATTTGACCGCTCATCGCGTCTTTTAATTCAGTGCCTTCAGCAAAACTATCGGCTAAGGTCAAGGTAACCTCTCCACCTTGATATTGCTCACAAACGACCGAAGGTAGCGGGCGTTGAAATTCGGTTTGTTTCGCTGTGGTTGGCTGACGAACAAAGGCAAGGGTTTTATGTTGGTCATCAAAACTGAACGCATAATCACCAGTAAAGCGGATATTCAGTGGTAATTCTGTCACGGCACCACAGTTAAGCTTGATGGGAGTATTAAAACGAACGGCTTGTTCACTGTCAGCGTGACAGTCGCCCTCAATACCACTGATTTTTAGCGTGTAGTTATCCTTGGCTAACGGTATGACTAACGGCGTTGTCGCGCTGAGTGGGAAATCTCGACTATTGGTGGTAGTCGAAATGGTGATATTGGGTGAGGCCAGTACCGCTGGTGCGGCTAGCATCATTGCGTAGGTTAGCGTGTGCAGTTTCATTCTTTTTATTCCTTGAATGATGATATCCCCTGCCAATGGCAATTCACCGCTGTCGTAGCCAGAGGTAGAAAGACGAGGAAGAGAGTAAACCGAATTTCATCCTTAACCATAAGTGGTCGGGTATCGCTTGACATCATTCTTGCTGACTACGCCCTAAAAGTTTGATGCAGTTCACTGCTTGGCCTTTGGGGGCGTAGAGTCTAAGGCGCTTGTTGCTGAGATTAAGAATCGGCATGATGTGGTTTTGAAAAGAGAGGTATGCTCTCTTTCGTTTGTACTTTTGTACTAGAGCTGGCCGAGGAAACATACGATGGGTAAATGGCTATTATGGTTTGGTTTATTTAGCCTACCTGCTCAAGCCGTACATGAAGATTTTTTGTTACCGTTTCTCAACCCCAATCACGCTCTACCGAGCTTGTCTGAATGGCAAGAAAGTCACCAGTGGTTAGAGTGCGCTGAGGAGAGTGATCAGCTACGATGGTGCAGTGATGAATTTTATTATTACTCAACATTAGTTTGGGCAAGCATCCGTTTTATGAACGAACAGCCAGTCATGTTAGTCTTACATCTGACCTATTCGGCTCATGACTGGAGTCAATTGCAATTAGCGCTGCGCCGAGATGGCTTTCAAGTTGATCGCGTCCAGATCGCTGAGGCTATTTTTTCCGTTGATGATCAACGGAACGATAAAACCAGCTCTGACGTTGATCGCCAGTTAATCTTATTTCTTAACCATCATGCTCATCGTTTTCCTAAGCGGCAGCAGTGGTCGATGTCTGGACGACAAGTTGAGTTATTGACCGATGGTAAGGATATTGAAGTGCGTTGGCTGGCCGTGGGATCGAATGATTAAATTTAACCGATCGCTTATCGGAAGTAGCGTAGCAAGTTTCGTCTATAAAATTAAATAGAGAGCAAGGTAAAGGAGTAGAAACAATGATTGAGAAAGTTACGATGGCTTCCCAAGGTCCAGAATTTTCTGAGCTAGTGCAAGGATACTGGCGTCTTGGGGAATGGAACATGACGCCGCAATCTCGTTTAACATTCATTAAGCAGCATCTTGAATTAGGTATCAGTACCGTTGATCATGCTGATATCTATGGTAATTATCAATGTGAACGTTTATTTGGTGAGGCCTTGGCTCTTGAACCAGCTTTACGTGACCAACTGCAAATCATTACTAAATGCGACATTAAATTATGTGGTGATAGTTATCCTTCGCAAAAGATCAACCACTATGATACCAGTTCAGCGCACCTCTATCAGTCGGTCAATCATTCATTACAACGTCTCGGCGTTAATGAAATTGATGTGTTATTACTTCACCGACCAGATGTATTAATGAACGCCGATGAGGTAGCCGAAGTGTTCTCTGACTTACATAAAGTTGGCAAGGTCAAACATTTTGGCGTATCGAACTTTAGCCCAGCTCAATTTGATTTGTTACAATCACGCTTATCTAAGCCTTTGATTACTAATCAAGTTGAGATTAATCCGCTGAATATTCAAGTTGCGCATGATGGCACTTTGGATCAATTACAACGTTTACGAACCAGACCGATGGCGTGGTCATGTTTAGCCGGTGGTCAACTGTTTAATGGACAGAGTGAGCAAATTGCCCGAGTACGTCAGGTGCTTGAAGAAATACGCGAAGAGATTGGCGCACAGAGTATCGATCAAGTGGTGTATGCTTGGGTACGTTGCTTACCTTCTAACCCAGTGGTGATCCTTGGTTCCGGCAATATCCAGCGTACACAAGCTGCGGTTGAGGCATTATCGCTGACGTTAACTCGCGAACAATGGTATCGAGTTTGGGTGGCATCCAAAGGTCACAATGTGCCGTAAGTTAAATCGATTAACCTTGCTGAATGAGAAACCAGCCGCATCGAGCGTAAACGATGCGGCTGGTTATTATCAGCTGAGTGGATTAGTGATTAACCAATCACAATTTGTCCGAGCACATAGCCGACACAACACGCACTGATCACGCCCACTAAACCGGGAGCCATAAATGAGTGGTTAAAATACCATTTGCCGATCTTGGTTGTTCCTGTCATATCAAAGTTCACGGTAGCGATATCAGAAGGGTAGTTCGGAATAAAGAAGTAACCGTACAGCGCAGGCATTAACCCGATCAATAACGCAGGTTCGAGCCCCAGTGCTACACCGACCGGTAGCATCATCTTCGCAACGACCGCTTGTGAGTTCACCACAACCGACACAATAAATAATGCTAGTGCAAAGGTCCAAGGATAGGCGTTCACCATATCAATGATCCCTGAGCGAAATTGTGGCATCGCATATTGAAAATAGGTGTCCGACATCCAAGCAATACCAAAAATGGCAATTGCAGCCACCATCCCCGATTTGAAAACTACGCCTTCTGGAACCGTTTTTGGATTAACTTTAGCGACCAATAAAATAATACCGCCGAAACAAAGCATCATCATTTGAATCACGGTCGCCATATCAATCGCCTTATTACCCGAAATCATTCTGACTTCAGGGAACATGGCGATCAAAACAATGATCACAATTGAGAGAATAAAGAGCATGACAGAATTCTTTGCCGCGGCTGGGAGGACTTCATCTAATGATGTGGCGGTTGTGCTAAGAATTTTCTCTTTGAAGATGGGATCTTTTAGCCGTTCTTGATAGTCCTGATCTTGCTCGAGCTCTTTACCTCTACGCATGCTGTAGAGCGACATCAACACGGTTCCAAATAACGTCGCAGGTACCGATACCATCAAAATAGATAAGAGCGTGATGTTGTGATTAATCGTCGATAGCTCTGCAAGATAGTAAACAACAGCGGCAGAAATGGGCGAAGCCGTAATGGCGATTTGTGAAGCAACGGAAGCGGCGGCCATCGGACGCTCGGGACGAATACCATTTTTTAATGCGACATCGCCAATGATCGGCATAATCGAGTAAACCGCATGACCCGTTCCAAGCAGAAAAGTCATGGTGTAGGTCACTAAAGGAGCAATCATAGTGACTTGTTTTGGGTTACGGCGTAACAATTTCTCAGCAACTTGCAGCATGTATTTTAAGCCACCCGCCGCTTCTAAGATCGACGCACAAGTGACCACGGCTAAAATGATCAACATGACCGTTACCGGAGGGGAGGTCGGCGGCATTTTAAAAATAAAGACTTCCACCACCAAGCCAATACCTGAGACAACACCAAGGCCTATCCCACCATAACGGGAACCAATGTATAACACTATTAATAGGAATAAGAATTCCAAATACAACATACTAACCTGACCTTATCATTAAAATTGGGTATCCCAATTCACTCGGATAGCGTGTCTAGAAATGCTCGGTATTTCATCTCTATCTTGCTGTTTAAGTGAGTCGGGTGAATATTCTGTGACTGAGACGATTCACTGCTCAATAAGTTGAATATCTTGGCGTAATTAACGGATTAACCAGCGTATTTTCTGATTTCATCCACAAAAAGTATGAAGTGAAGTTCACACATATTTACATTTTAAAAATGGAAGTGACTTATTGTGATCTTTGTCCCATTAAAATCCGAAAGAGTTAATTTTTTAAGGTGTTAATGTAGCCAAAGTGTAGTTTTTAACGCTGAAAGCAAGAAAAAGCCGAGCGGATGCTCGGCTGTTTTTAGGCAACGGAAGGCGAATCCGAATCATGCACCACGCTGGTTACAATGATTCGTCATAAATGGTTGGGATCGGCTGTCGTTTATGTTGAGTGACTTGATAGATATGAATCAAACGTTCAGCCACATAGCTAGGGACTGGTTTACCTTCTAAAAAATCATCAATTTGTTGATAAGTGAGATTAAGCGCGTCTTCATCGGCTTTTTGTGGAGCTAGCTCTTCTAAATCAGCCGTAGGGACTTTGTTAACTAAGACTTCAGGTGCGCCCAGTGTGGCGGCCAGTAAGCGCACTTGGCGCTTATTGAGACCAAATAGCGGCGCTAAATCACAGGCACCATCACCATATTTGGTGTAAAAGCCAGTAATATTTTCCGCAGAATGGTCGGTACCCAGTACCAAGCCACCAACATAGCCAGCGATTTCATATTGAGCAATCATACGTGCCCGCGCTTTGACATTGCCTTTGACAAAATCGACTTTGGCTTGATCATTAGGCAATAAGCCAGTGTTGGCGAGTGCTTGATGCGAAGCTGCATGTAAACCATCGACGCCCGCTTTAATGTTGACCGAGACCGCATGAGTGGGTTGAATAAACGATAAAGCTAACTGAGCTTCTTGCTCATCTTTTTGTTCACCATAAGGTAGGCGAACGGCAATAAATTGGTAAGCTTGCGTTTGTTGTTCTTGATTGAGTTGATCAACGGCGAGCTGTGCAAGGCGGCCACACGTGGTTGAATCGACACCGCCACTGATCCCAAGGACTAACGATTGACAGCCAGACGTTAAAAGTTTGCGTTTAATAAACGTGACGCGTCGTTCAATTTCAAAGTGAGGATCAATGCTAGGTTGTACGCGCATTTCTTGTCGAATGATGTGTTCCATAAGATTTCCTTTCTGGCTTGCTAAACCGAGGTGGCTAAGGCTCGCATAATGAGGTGACTTAGGTATATCATACCGCAAACATGAAATTAGAAAACCGTGAATACGGGCTGAGTCTTGAATTGAGGAAACGATGCAAAAAGTGGCCGTCTTTGGTAGTGCGTTTAATCCACCGTCACTAGGGCATAAACATGTCCTTGAGTCGTTGAGCCATTTTGATCGCGTATTATTAATCCCCAGCATTAGCCATGCTTGGGGTAAAACCATGCTGGATTACACATTACGCTGTCGTTTAGTCGACGCTTTTATTAAAGACTTGGCTACCAGCCATATCGAGTTGTTGGCGATAGAGCAAGCGTTGTGGCAACCAGATCAGAGTGTGACAACTTATGCTCTGTTGACGCATTTACAGAGCCAATTGCCTGATGCTGAACTGACATTTGTGATTGGTCCAGATAACTTCTTTCGTTTCCACGAGTTTTATCGAGCAGAAGAGATTGTGCGGCATTGGTCGGTGATGGTCTGCCCAGAAAAAGTGAACATTCGTAGTACCGATATTCGTCAGGCTATCGCCGCGAAGGAAAATATCCAAGGCCTAACCACTCCGAGTGTTGCCGCTCTTCTTGAACAACTTCAGGTTTATCGCTAATCCTATGCAAAATGCCCAAAGAGTCATCGCCAAATGATGCAGCCAGTAGTGTGGGGATGGTTGATGTTATCCAGCTCGGTAATGGACTGTTCGCCTTACGATGGCGTTGAGCAATCTTTGTCAATCCGTTCGGTTATTTTTAGCCATCAAACGGTGTGTGATGAATGGCGAGAAGCTAATTATACTGGGCTGACTTTGTCGGTGAATCGATTAGAGAAACCGGATGACTACTGGACGGGATGGCTTGCAAGTAGTGTTATCAAGGCCGATCCGATGGTCAGTTCTAATTATCAGCAAGGTTATTTTGGCGTCAGTGTCTGGATGCCTGACGAGCTTGCTGAGCAAGAAGCGGAAATGACTTTAGAGGAGTGGCTAAAAAATCACGGTGTCGCGCTTAGCTTGGCTTATGGCGATAAGAGAAACGGTTTACCTCGTTTACGCCTCGACTATCGTTGGCATGAAATGTCGCAAACCGATTGGTTTTTACAGCTTGAAATCCCTTTTTAATCCTGAAAAATTAATCACAAAGCAGCAGGGGCGTATTGATTACGCCCCTGGTTTGTTTGAGGTTATACTCAAACAACCTCAAATCGAAAGAACATGGTCATATCAAATTGGTAGTGGCATTGACTGTGATGGGTCTTGCGGCTTGTAGACTCGCTTTAAACCCAGTATCGCCAGCATGGACATCAATAACATAATGATCCCCAGAGGAAGCTGGTTAGTCGTAGGAAACAAAGAGGCGGTTAGCGTGGCTAAGCCCGCGCCTAAGTTTTGCATTCCGCCTAATATCGCACCACCAGTACCAGCATGGTAAGGCAGCGGATTGAGCGCTCCGGTTGTCGCCGCTGGGAACAAAATGCCCGCACCGAGAAAATACACCGTTGCGCCACCAATGAGTGTTAATGCGGTCGTTTGGTCAAATAGACCAGGGATAAGGACAATCATTGAGCCACAAAAAATCGCCATTAGACCGACACGCAACGCTTGTTTTTCACTGTATTTTTGCGCGACGACGCTAGATAACCAAGCACCAGCTAAGTAACCCGGAATGGGCGTGACAAACAATAAGCTAACGGTCGTCGCTGGCAGAGCTAAGACGCCACCCAATAATACGCCTGCAGCCGCTTCAAAGACCGCTAAACCAGCGAAGGTCGCGACTAAGCAGATTAAGTAACCTTGAAAGCGGTGATCCGACATCACAAACTGATAACTGCGCATCACAGGTTCTTTTCTGCGGTTCGCTTTCGGTAAGGTCTCGACTAGGCTAGTCAGCATTGTAATCAGCACTGCAATTGCAAATAGCGATAAAAACAGATAGCTAGATCGCCAGCCAAACGCTTCGGTTAAGTAGCCACCCAATACTGGCGCAATCAGTGGTGAGAAAATCAAACACATACTGATCAAGCTGTTGGCTTGATGAAGTTTACTGCCGGTAAAACAGTCACGGGTGAGTGTACGGCACATCGCGCCACCACAGCCAATACCAAGACCTTGAATAAAGCTACCAGCTAAAAACCAGTGGTACTGATGAGCGAATAATGCCATCAAAGTCCCGAAAATATAAATAATCAATCCGACAATGATGATCGGTTTTCGGCCTAAGCGGTCAGACAGTGGCCCATAAGCAAACTGTGATAGACCATAGGGAATCAAATAACACGCCATCACGGCTTGTAGCGCTGATGGAGAAACTAAAAACTCTCCAGCCATATGACCAATAGATGGGACATACATGGTTTGTGTCATTTGACCTACTGCTGCTAAAATTGCGATCAAGAAAGTCAATTTGACTAATGGAAATGTTGCCGACATTACGTTCTCCACCTAACAACATTAAAGCGTGAGGATTGATATCAAGGATGAATAAAAACAACCAGCAAACCAGTGTTTACGGCGCGTGATATTAGTCATCAGTATACGGTTAATCAATCAAAAAGTGATGAAGCTAGCACGATATAATTCTATACTTATGATTAGATAAACTAATCCGAATTGATGGTGCTAACTTAACCTATTATTGGATGATATGAATTAATGCCACGTTAATGATAAGGTTTTTTTAGGCTGGCTATTGCTTTCGGTCTTTGGAGTCTCTACATTGTTTAAATGAGAATCAATATCATATGTGGTGTTTATGTTAGCGTGGTTAGCAACGGTGGTTTTTTTAGTTGGGATGGGGATGAAAGTGGCGGTTTCGTCACGTTGGCTCATTAGTGTGATTGGCGTGGTCACCTTATTATCGTGGTCTGCATGGTTCGATATACGTTTGGTTTGTCTCGGGCTATTTATTTCAGCCCCTTTTATTGTTCGTTTCACCCGCCAGCATACGGCGAAGTTATGTTTTTTACTGTGTGTATTGGGATCGACGCTTGCTAGCCTACTCATCACCTTATTGACTCTTCGTCCAGTATAACTGCGGTTGATTTTCTCAATCGATTGATAGAGCGTTTTAATTGTCTTTTATCATCAATAATATGAATGGCAGACGATAGTCAATATTGTGGTTAAAGGATTTTAGCGTTCAATCTTAACCAAATCGGACGATGGCTATTGCGAGGGAAAACAGAACTGGTTATAGTTCTCGACACTAATGCGAATGCTTATCAAAATATATCGCAGTCATTTTCGCCAGTAAGGAATCGTATGAAATCAATAATCAGTTGGGCAGCGTTGGGCTTGCTCACTTCAATGTCAGTCCATGCCGCCAATGTGACCATTGAGCATCAAATGGGTAAAACCACCTTACCGCAAAATCCTCAACGTGTGGTGGTCATTGGTGTTGGCCCATTAGACGCTGTTGATTATTTTGGAATTAATCCTGTCGCCGTCTCAAAAGTCGCCGAATTGCCGGATTATTTAGCCAAATACCGAGGAGACGATTACGCTCCTGCAGGTTCGTTATTTGAGCCTGATTTTGAGCGTATTTTTATGCAAAAACCGGATCTGATCATTACTGGTCCGCGCGCTGCACGAACGGCTTATGATGAATTGAATAAAATTGCGCCAACCGTAGTATTTGCGGTGGATGATAACCAACCGTATTGGCAGAGCACTCAAGCTCAGTGGCGCAATTTAGGTAAAATTTTTGCTATTGAAGATAAAGTTGAAGAAAAAATTGCCCAGTTAGATCAAAAATTCGCTGAAGTTAACGCTTACAATCAACAGTATCACGCACAAGCGATGACGGTGATGAGTTCTGGTGGCAATATTACCACCTTTGGCGCTAATTCCCGCTTTGCTGCGATTTATAAAGATTTTGGATTCAGTGAGGCAGCACAGGTTAAGCAAACGGCTAACCATGGTAACTTGGTCTCTTACGAATATATCCGTCAAAATAATCCTCAAACGTTGTTTATTATCGACCGCGATAAGTTGGTCAATAAAGGACAAAGCCATACGCGTGATGAATTTGAAAATCCATTGATTAAAGCGACCGATGCCTATAAGCAAGATCGGATGGTATTTTTAGATTTGAATGCTTGGTATTTATCGATTGCCGGTGTGACGGCGACCGAGCAGATGTTAAGTGATATGCAAGTTAGCCTCCATTAATCCTATCGGTTTTCTGTGTGAGACTGCTGTCTTGTTAATGCTCAATAATCGTCATTAGCCAGCGGTTTCACATGGTTTACATTAGGTCACTAACAGACTTGGTTGATGCTCTGAGTCTGTTAGCGCTCTTAGATAACTATCATCAACCAATCGTTATTGAAGCTTGTGGATTAACGAAACTGGTTTTCTCTAATCATCATAAGATTGATGCTCTAGGCTTTGCTTACCTTCTTGCTAGATTTGATTTCATTTTTGTCGTTATTTGAGGTTAACTTTGAAAAAGTTATTACTCGTGCTCCTAATACTGAGTTTAGTTTCCTTGTTCGTTGGTGTGGGACAACTGTCTTTTTCTGCGTTGATGCAAGGGGATGAAGTGGCTTGGCAATTGTTGTTGACGAGCCGTATACCGCGTTTATTGGCAGTACTTTTAGCCGGTGGTGGATTGAGCATTGCTGGTCTTATCATGCAGCAAATTAGTCAAAACCGTTTTGCTGCGCCTTCAACGTCCGGCACGATCGAATGTGCGATGCTTGGCTACGTGCTGAGCTTGGTGATTTTTGGTCATGGCGAGAGCTTATTGCTGATTTTCTCGACGGCGATGATCGGTACCTTGATGTTTGTGCAACTGATCCAACGTATTCAATTTAAGAATGTGGTGTTTGTTCCGCTGATTGGGATTATTTTTGGCAGTGTTGTTCAATCTGCCGCGACCTTCATCGCTTATCGTTATGACGCTTTACAAAACTTATCGGGTTGGGCGGTGGCTAATTTTGCCAACTTACTGAGTGGTGATTTCGAACTGCTGTATATTGCGATTCCGGTCGCTATGTTGAGCTATTTATACGCTGCAAGAATATCCGCTGTCGGGATGGGTAAAGATTTTGCGATTAATCTCGGTCTTAATTATCAACAGGTGCTCACTCTCGGTGTTTGTTTGGTTTCCATTATGGCGGCATCGGTGGTGATGATCGTTGGACAATTGCCCTTTTTAGGACTGATCGTCCCTAATGTAGTCAGTTATTTTTATGGCGATAACCTGCGTAAAAATATTCCACGTACTGCGCTGTTTGGCGCTTCCCTCGTTCTACTCTGCGACATTATCAGTCGTGTGCTGATTTTTCCTTATGAAATACCGATTTCGATGATCATCAGTATTATTGGCGGCATTGCGTTTATCGTGTTGATTTTGAGAGGTCCTCAGCATGCAAGATAAACATAAAACGATATTGATGATGGTACTGGCGTTATTATTTGCCGTTCTGTTTATTAGCGTTGGCCTTAACGCCGATAACTATCAGTATTTTTTGTCTCGTCGGATCCCCAAAGTGTTAGCGATTGTGGTAGCTGCTATTGCTATTGCTCAATCCTCTTTAGCTTTTCAAACCATTACTCACAATAGAATTTTGACGCCGAGTATCATGGGGTTTGACGCCTTGTACCTTTTGGTGCAAGTGTTAGTGGTGGTTTTATTTGGCAGCTTCAGCGTGATTATGCTCAATAGCTATTTAAATTTTGCGTTATCGGTTGCTGCTATGCTGGTTTTTTCGAGCTTGCTTTTCACTTTCTATTTTCGCCGTCAGCGCAATAACATTATTGTTCTTTTGTTGTTGGGGGTTATTTTAGGTCAGCTATTTTCGAACTTTTCCTCATTTTTCATTATGTTGATGGATCCAAATGACTTTGCGGCGATACAAGCCAAAATGTTTGCCAGCTTCAATAATGTTAACGTGAAATTGGTTTATGCCGTATCACCGCTATTACTTGTGGTGAGTTATTTACTGTTCCGTATGCATCGTACGCTCGATGTTTTTTGGCTCGATAATGATAATGCGATCAGCCTCGGCGTTGATGTCAAGCGCACCACGCGTGATGTGATGTTGCTGAGTGCCGTGTTGGTTTCTATTTCGACGGCTTTAGTGGGGCCGGTAATGTTTTTCGGTTTGCTGGTGACCAATTTAACTCGTGAATGGTTACGCTCTTATCAGCATCGTGTGCTGCTGATCGCCTGCTCTGCTATGTCGGTCGTCGCCCTTCTAGGCGGTCAATGGATAGTAGAAAACGTATTCTCATTCGGGACTACCTTGAGCGTGATCATTAACTTCATTGGTGGGATTTATTTCCTCTCTCTTCTCTTGCGTAATAAAGTGGTGTAGCCCGTTATGATTCAATTAGACAAACTGACCAAGTATTTCGGCTCTCAAGCTGTGGTTCATCAAGCGAGCGCGCAATTTTCGAAAGGCCAGGTGACCTCAATTATTGGTCCGAATGGGGCAGGCAAGAGCACTTTGTTATCAATGGCAAGCCGCTTAATGTCACGTGATGAAGGTAAAGTTTGGATTGAAAGCCGTGAATTGGTGGATTGGGATACCAAAAGCCTCGCCAAAAAATTGTCCGTTTTACGTCAAGCCAACAACCTGACCATGCGCTTTACTGTGCGTGAGTTGGTTGCTTTTGGACGTTTTCCACATTCTCAAGGTAAGCTCACGGTAGAGGATAACGCGATCATTGATCAAGCGATTGCCTATCTTGATATTAAAAGCATGGAGCATAAATACCTTGATGAATTGAGCGGTGGTCAACGCCAGCTGGCGTTTATCGCGATGGTCATGGCTCAAGATACCGATTGTGTCTTTTTGGATGAACCGCTGAATAACTTAGATATCAAACACTCACTGCAGATTATGGAAACGATCCGCCGTCTGGCGCATGATTTAAACAAAGCGGTCGTAGTGGTCATTCACGATATCAATTTTGCTTCCTGTTATTCCGACCGGATTATTGCCCTAAAAAAGGGAATGGTAGTAGCCAGTGGGTCGGTGGAAGAGGTGATCCAAGCTTCGGTACTAGAAGACATTTACGAAACGCCTTTTCGAGTCTTAGAGCTGGAAGGGAAAAGAATGTGTCTTTATCACACCGCTTAAGATGAGGCTTTTATCGAGGCGGATAAGGGCAGAGAAATATTTCTCGCTAGAAAAGAATAGATTATTTGTTACAGATCAATAAAAGAAGCGGCTTAACTGAGCAAAACAACAAAACAAAAGTTGAAAGATTCAAAAATTATTGAATAATGGGTGGCACGAAAAAAGAGAAGCGCAGGCTTCAAACTCATAGTCGAATACAGGATACTCCCCATGTCGAACTCGTATGTGTTGGTTATTAACTCTGGTAGCTCATCACTGAAATTTGCGGTTATTGATTCTAATACGGGTGATGCCGTATTGAGTGGTCTCGGTGAATGCTTTGGGCTGGATGATGCTCGAATGAGCTGGAAATGTAACGGAGAAAAAGCCAGTTGCACCATTCAAGGTGAAAATAACCACCATCAGTTAGCGGTAGAAAAACTGGTTGAGTTAGTCAAAACTTACGGTCTTATCGATGAGGTGGTGGCGATAGGACACCGCGTCGTTCATGGCGGTGAAAAGTTCACAAAAACCGTTAAGTTAGATGAAAAAATTGTACAAGAAGTCGAAGCGTTGAGTGATTTAGCTCCGCTGCATAACAAAGCTCATGCGATTGGTATGCGTGCAGCGATGCATGCTTTTCCTGAGCTGCCACAGTTTGCGGTTTTTGATACCGCCTTCCACCAAACGATGCCACCGAAGGCTTACACCGGTGGTATTGCTAAATCGCTCTATACCGAATTTGGCATTCGCCGATATGGTTTTCATGGTACCAGTCATTACTTCGTCAGCCGTGAAGCGGCCAAAATGCTCAATAAGCCCATTGAACAAAGCAGTTTTATCTCGGTGCATTTAGGTAATGGTGCATCCGTTTGTGCGATTAAAGATGGTCAAAGTGTCGATACCAGTATGGGCTTTACCCCCTTATCTGGTTTGATGATGGGCACTCGATGCGGTGACCTTGACCCTGGGATCATCGAATTCTTGTTGAAAAAAGGGTGGACGCAAGAGCAGGTATTTAACTCATTAAATAAAGCGTCTGGTTTCCTTGGTGTGTCCGGTTTAACCAGTGATGCGCGTGGTATCCTTGAAGCCATGGATCAAGGCCACGAAGGTGCGACGTTAGCCTTCCAAGTGTTTACTTACCGCGTGGCTAAATACATCGCTTCTTATCTTGCTGCCCTAGATTCTTTAGATGGGATTATTTTTACCGGTGGTATTGGTGAAAATGCCCTGCCTATCCGCCGTGAAATCTTACGTAATTTAAAAATTCTTGGTTTTGTGGAAGATGAGCAAGGTAATGAGCAGGCTCGTTTTGGTAATGCAGGGATCATCGCCAGATCAGAACCATTAGGTGCAGTAGCCCTTGTTGTACCTACTAATGAAGAATTTGTAATTGCTCAGCAGTCGATTGAATTACTGTAATTAATAGTAAAAAGCGAGCTTCGTGCTCGCTTTTTTTGATTCTGCTGTTGGATAGACCATCGCTAAGCACGCGAAGATAATCGATTGGTTTGTGTTAAGACTACTATCAGCAAAGCAATTACGATCACCGCCACAGATAGATGAGTGCTACCGCTGTTAACCAAATCAGTTTCTCTAACAGTCACATTGCTTTCATGTACTCGTTGTAGTTTACTTTTTATCACTCAAACTAAAATACATCAGCCAGTAGGTTGAATTTCCTCAGTCTTGACTATTTTGATTCCGCCTTTTTCATTAGCTTGAATGCCATAGTTAGGAGGCGACTAACGTAGTTTTTACTTGTTCTCACTGACATTATGGCGAACATGATTCAATTGTGTTTGTCGTTCGAATATGCATTCAATACTCGCCAGAAAATCATAGAATAACAGTAACTTTCTTTGTCTTCCGTCAATTTGAAGTGAAGATAAGTGTTCGAGCAAGGCTTGTCGTTCATTCTCAATCACTTGAGCCAACAATCATTGAGATCTCATTTTTAAAAGTCCACTCAACGTGTTTTCTGGTTTGTGCGGTTCTATAGCGCTATTATGGTTTTTTATGCACTGCAATTAGTTGATTTTTATGGCGTCACAATCAACTGGTTTGGCAATATTTTTTCCGATGTATACCTAAACCACCTGGAGTTGCAGCTAGATGGCAAGTGAGCGAAAAATTTGTCTGGAATAAATTTGAACAGCCCTAGGCTTACCTGTGGTGAGAGCCAAGGATGGCTCTCATAATACCTATGAGCATAGGCAAGCGATGTGATTAGAGTGAACGAACGTAGTCAACACCCCAGCAGCTTCAAGTAAAATGGTATAAGCCCAATTGAGTTTTATATGGCCCATCCCGATAGTGATAAATGAATTAATTTTAGCGCAAAGGATATGTTAATGAGTAACTACTTTGGACATTCAGGTAATAAAGAAGATAAGTCTGACTGGCAACCATTACAAGATCATTTGTGTCGAGTGGCTTTGTGCGCAGAACTAAACTCAAAATATTTTAAAGCAGCTAAACTATCTTATCTTGCAGGTCTTTTACATGATCTGGGAAAATATACTCCAGAATTTCAAGCAAGGCTTGAAGGTGCCTCAAGCAAGGTAGATCATGCTACGGCTGGCGCTAAAATCGCGGCTGAAATTTTGCCAGACGAAAAATTTAACAATTTTCCATTTTATAAATTTGTTGCTTATGCCATAGCAGGTCACCATGCAGGATTATCTAATGGAACTGGTGAAGGAGATGGACGTCGAGCGCTTAAAGACAGACTGGAGCTACAATTTGGCAAAGACTTACCTGTGCTAGATAGTGAGACTTGGCAGTCTGAACTTGTCTTGCCATCAATCGAATCTCTTATTCCAGAGATATCACCAAACCCTGATGCCGATTTGCAAGGTTTCCAATACGCGTTTTTGATTCGGATGATTTTTTCGTGTTTGGTTGATGCGGATTTTATTGATACTGATGAGTTCTATAAACGGCTTGAAGGTAAGCCCTTATTGCGTGGAGATTATCCTCAATTATCAGAGTTAAAAATACAGTTTGATCAAAAATTAGCTGACAAGATCAAAAGTACTGACCAAACGAAAACCGTTAATCAACTTCGTAAAGAGATTCTTGATACAGCCCGTCTCAAAGCAAAACTTACTCCAGGATTATTCACTTTAACTGTGCCGACCGGAGGAGGAAAAACCCTTAGCTCTATGGCTTTTGCATTAGAGCACGCTCTGGCGCATAACATGCGTAGAGTAATTTATGTCATTCCGTTTACCAGTATTATTGAGCAGAATGCTCAAGTATTTCGTGACGCATTTGGCGAGCTGGGGGAGGCCTCTGTTTTAGAGCATCACAGTAATTTTGATGATCGCAAAATAAAAGATAAAGAAGGTGCTGAAGAAACCCGTGACAAATTAAAACTAGCAATGGAAAACTGGGATATGCCAGTGGTTGTCACGACGGCAGTACAGTTTTTTGAGTCTTTGTTTGCTGACCGTCCCTCCCGTTGCCGCAAACTGCATAATATTTCTGGCAGTGTGATTATTCTGGACGAAGCACAAACTCTGCCGCTTAAATTTCTCCGCCCTGTGATGGCGGTAATCGATGAGTTGGCGCGCAACTATGGCTGTTCTATCGTACTCTGCACCGCGACTCAACCAGCATTGTGTGAACCTGATTTTACTAACGGATTCACAAATGTGCGCGAGATTGCCCCTGAACCTAAGAGACTTTTTGACGAACTCAGTTTGGTGAGTGTCTCTCATTTGGGCGAACTTAGTGATGATGAGTTAGTCTCGCGTATTCAAGCGAATAATCAAATTCTTACGATAGTTAATAATCGCCGCCATGCCCAATCGCTGTTCCGAACACTAAATACGCAGCAAACAGTAGGGGTGTTTCATTTAACAACCTTGATGTGTCCAGCGCACCGAACAGCAACTTTGGATGAGATTCGTAAGCGGTTAGACCCAAAAAAACCTCAGCCATGCCGAGTCATCTCGACATCGCTGATTGAAGCTGGGGTTGATGTTAGCTTTCCTTGTGTGATGCGTGCCGAAGCTGGCTTAGATTCAATTGCGCAAGCGGCAGGGCGCTGTAATCGTGAACGATTGTGGGGAAAAGAAGATAGCCACGTTTGGATTTTTCGATCTCCGGATTGGCCCATCCCACCTGAATTAAAAGGGCTCTCGGCAGATATGCGAGCGGTGCTGCGAAAAGGCCATGACAATTTATTAGACCAACTGGCTATCAAAGAGTATTTCTCGAATGTTTATTGGCGCAAAGGAGAAGAACTCGATCAGAAACAGCTTTTAAAAGCCTGTCGAATTGGTGCTTCGAAGTTAGATTTCCCATTTCAGAGCATTGCCAGTGTTTTCAGAATGATTGACAGCTTTATGTGCCCGGTTTTAATCCCTTATAACGATGAAGCACGCAAGCTATTGAACGAACTTGAAAGCACGGATGATGTGAGTTGTGTTTTAAGAAAGCTACAGCCTTATATAGTACAAATCCCACAAAATGGTTTTGACAGCTTGCGATTGGCAAAAGTGATTCAAACAGTTGCACCGTATCGGTTTGAAGAACAGTTTTGGGAGTTAGTGAACATGGACATATATCATCCAAAATCTGGACTCAGTTGGTCTGATCCTAATTTTATCAAGGCTGAAAACTTAGTTTTTTGTTAATACTAAAAATACAAAGAAGTCATTTTTTGACAGGTGCTTGTCTGCGTACTATTTTCTTTAAGGTACGTTGAGGAGAGTTAAAGTGAATAGTCGATGGTCGATCTATGTTAAGAAAGATGAAAACAACAAACTAGTTTTCAAGTTTGGGGGACAGTTTTCTTTTTCGGTCAAAGTCATTGTCTGGAGCCTAAGCATCGTATTGATGGCCTTGACTGGTCATTTTCTCTTCTAAAAGACTGGTGTCGCGCCTGTTGTTGGTGCGTGGATTGAAACTTTGTCTGTTTTGTATTGGAGATGTCGCCTCTCCCGCAGAGGCGTGGATTAATTTATGAATTAAGAGAAGCCAAAAGGAGAGCATTATGGCTTACGGCATCAAGCTGCATGTTTGGGGTGAATATGCGTGCTTTACTCGACCGGAAATGAAGGTGGAACGCGTTTCTTACGACGTTATCACCCCATCGGCTGCAAGGGGGATTTTGGAAGCTATTCACTGGAAACCGGCCATTATTTGGGTAATCGACCGTATTCATGTATTAAAACCCGTGCGTTTTGAGTCTATTCGGCGCAATGAATTAGGTAATTGCAAAGTGTCCAGTGCCAAAGTCAGTGGTGCAATGAAACGCAAAAGTACCCAAGATTTAAGTTTCCTGATTGATGATGGTGATAATCGTCAACAGAGGGCAACAACCTTGCTTCGTGATGTGAGTTACGTTATTGAAGCGCATTTTGAGTTGAGTGACAAAGCAGGCACAGAGGATTCCATCGGAAAGCATCTCGACATTTTTAACCGTCGTGCTCGCAGGGGACAGTATTTTCATCAGCCTTGTTTAGGAAACCGTGAATTCCCTGCGTATTTTTCTCTAATTGAGCATGAATGGGATTTCCCTAAATCAGAATTGGCAACCGCCAGTAAAGATCTCGGCTGGATGCTGCATGATATTGATTTTGCGAACGGCGCTGAGCCTAGATTTTTTCGAGCAGAATTAAAGGATGGGATGATAGATGTGCCTCCTTTTCGATCTTCGAAGGTGGTGCAATGATTTTATCAGCCTTAAATCAATACTACGATCGCCTTAATAGCGGTAACCAAAGCAAGGTTCCTACATTTGGCTTTAGCGAAGAAAAAATAAGCTATGTTCTAGTACTTTCAGAACAAGGGGAGTTGGTCGATATAGTTTCTAACTTAACGGATGAAAAAAAACCAAAACCGAAATTAATGAATGTCCCTCGTCCTGAGAAAAGAACGTCAGGAATAAAACCAAACTTTCTATGGGACAAAACAGCTTATGTCTTAGGCATTTCTTTGCCTAAGGGCAAAAAAAACGAGGCAATTTTTGACTTTAGCCTACCCACATTCGAAGCCTTTCGAGAATGGCATTTATCTCTGCTAGAGCACTCTGAAGATAAGGGATTAAAAGCATTAGCGATATTCTTACAAAATTGGCAGCCGGAGAACTTTGGAAACTCTATTCTTACTCAAGATGTTTTGGACGCTAATATCGTTTTCCAATTGGATGGAATGCGTCAATACATCCACGAATCAGATGAAGCAAAAACTATTTGGGGTAGTTTGCTGCAATCGGATGATGTCAAGCAAGCCACATGCTTAATTACAGGTAAGAAAGCGCCTATCTCCAGATTACACCCTGCTATTAAAGGCGTTGCAGGTGGGCAAAGCTCTGGTGTTTCCATTGTCTCTTTTAATAAAGAATCGTTTGAATCTTTTGGTAAAGGGCAAGGGGACAATGCTCCTGTATCTGAACAAGCAGCCTTTGCTTACACAACGGCATTAAATTACTTGCTACGTCGAGAGAATGATCAGGTCGTCAATTTAGGCGACACCATTGTGGTGTTTTGGGCATTGGCAGAGAGTGAGCACAAGGCCAAGAGTGCTGAAGCATTTTTTTTAAGGGGCTTTAACCCACCAATGCCAAGCGATGACAGCGAAGTGGCGGCGCTTGGAGCTGAATTAGAAAAGCTGGTAAAAGGGCGACCATTGCCAGAAATATCACCGGATCTAGATCCCAATACGCAATTCTTCATCTTAGGTTTGGCACCTAATGCTGCCCGTCTTTCTATCCGCTTTTGGCTACAAACCGACCTTGGGCATATTCAGCAGAGATTTGCGGAACACTTTCAAGATTTGGCTTTAAATCGACAGCCTTGGAAAACAGCGCCGTCAGTGTGGCGTTTATTGCTGCAATTGGCACCTCATCGAGATGGGCAAAAGCCAAAGATTGATGATGCTCCAGCTCATTTAGCTGGTGAATTGATGCGCGCTATTTTAACCGGACAGCGTTACCCAAGAGCGATATTGGCTCAATTGCTAGCACGGTTCAGGGCTGATGGCGATATTAGTGAGTTGCGGGTTGCGATGGTGAAAGCGGTATTGCAAAGAGAACTCAGATTACTTGGAAAAGAGGAGATTTCTATGAGCTTAGATGAGTCAAATACTAACCCAGCGTATTTGTTGGGAAGGCTATTTGCAGTGTTGGAAAGCATTCAACGAAACGCTTTGGGTGACAAAGTCAATGCGACAATTACAGACAAGTATTATGCCTCAGCATCGACTGTGCCTTACTCAATTTACCCAAGGCTATTATCCGGTAGCAAACACCACCTGTCGAAATTACGCAAGGAAAAACCTGGTCTAGCCGTTACGTTAGAAAAAGAGCTTGGCAACATTATGGGGATGCTATCAACAGAATTTCCACGGCATTTTTCAATTGAGCACCAAGGCCGCTTTTCGATTGGCTATTACCATCAAAAAAATGCACGCTTTTCTCAATCCGAACAAATAAAAACCGATGAATCAATGACAGAAGGGAATGACTAATGACCATCCAAAACCGCTGTGAATTTGTTTACTTTTTTGATGTAACAAATGGTAACCCGAATGGAGATCCTGATGCGGGGAATATGCCGCGTCTTGATCCTGAATCGAGTAAAGGTTTAGTGACCGATGTAAGCCTTAAACGCAAGATAAGAAACTATATTCATCTCACTGAAGAAAACTCACCAGGTTATGACATTTACGTGCAGGAAAAGAGTGTTTTAAATCAACAAAATCAAAAAGCGTATGATGCGCTGGAAATTAAACCTGAGTCAAAAAAATTGCCCAAAGATCAAGCTAAGGCAAAAGAACTAACGGCTTGGATGTGTGCTAACTTCTTTGATGTCCGTGCCTTTGGCGCGGTAATGACCACGGAAGTGAACTCTGGTCAAGTTCGCGGGCCATTACAGTTGGCGTTTGCTAAGTCCATCGATCCGATTATTCCACTGGAAATCTCAATTACACGTATGGCTGTCACCAACGAGAAGGATTTGGAAAAAGAACGTACTATGGGTCGAAAGCACATCGTTCCATATGGACTTTATCGTGTACATGGCTTTGTTTCCGCTAAATTAGCTGAGAAAACGGGCTTCTCTGAAGGAGATTTAGAGAAAGTGTGGAAAGCTTTGGAAATGATGTTTGAGCATGATCACTCCGCAGCCAGAGGAGAAATGGTCGGACGTAGTTTAATTGTGTTTAAGCATGAAAACGCTTTAGGTAATGCCCCTGCACATAAATTGTTTGAACGCGTTACAGTTGAAAGACTCAATGGCGAAGAAGGCACGCCTGCCGCTGCATTTTCTGATTACAAAATCAATTTTAATGCAGAGGGATTGGATGCTTTGGGCGTTGAAGCCAAACAATATTTCTAGGTGGTTAATCAGAGAGTAAGGTCTATGAATCATGGATTTTACTCTTATCTGGAGTGTTCATTTCATGGAAGAGCAGCAGCTAATCAACATCTCCGCTCTACAACACTTTGCTTTTTGTCAGCGCCAATGTGCGCTGATCCACTTAGAGCAAGTGTGGCAAGAAAACTACCTAACGGCACACGGGCGGCAGTTACATGAGCGCGTTGATAACGGCGAGCCAGAAACCCGTAAAGGGGTGCGTTTTGAACGTGGCGTAGTGGTGACTGCGCCACAATTAGGCGTAACAGGCAAATTAGACTTATTAGAGCACCATAAACTCAGCAACCAATTTGTTCCCGTTGAATATAAACGAGGGAAGCCAAAAGCCAGCGATATCGACAAAGTACAGCTGTGCGCGCAAGCTTTATGTATCGAAGAAATGCTATCCGTTGAAGTCACAAATGGTGCACTTTGGTATTGGCAAACACGCAAACGCATTGAAGTTGAGTTCGATAACCCACTGCGAACGAAAACTAACGCCTTGATTACCCAAGTGCAACAGCTGTTTGCAAACGGAAAAACACCTCCGCCAACCAAAGGTAAACACTGTAAGGCATGTTCTTTAATTGAGATCTGTCAGCCAGATTTAACCAATAAAGATGGTTCAAGCGGTTACGTAGCCGGATTGTTTAACACGGAGGCGAAATGAAAAAACTGCAAAACTCACTTTATATCACTAAAGATGGCGTCTATTTACATAAGCAACGCGAAACCTTACTAATTGAACAGAAAGTCGATGGAGAAAAGCAAAAACTGATGCAGCTTCCTATTCATTCTATTGGTAGCATATTTTGTTTTGGTAATATTATGGTTTCGCCGCAGTTACTTGGCTTTTGTGGTGAAAATGGTACACATCTCGCTTTTTTTGATATGCATGGTCGTTTTCTCGCCAATGTGGTTGGCAAACAAACGGGCAACGTATTATTGCGTAGGCAGCAGTTTAGCGTTCAGGAGCAGGCTGCAAACGAACTTGCCAAGCACATTGTCGCCGCAAAAATACGTTCATCTCGTATGTTGCTTTTACGCTTTAGGCGCAATCACAATAGTACGCCACAGTTAGAAAAAGCCATTGATCGTTTAAAACAAATTATTGAGCAACTCAAAGGAGTGACTGTCTACGATACCATTTTAGGGCTAGAGGGAGAGGCCGCATCACATTACTTTTCTGCTTTCGCTGACATGTTTAAAGGCAACGAAAGTAAACAATTATTTGCTAAGCGCACTCGAAGGCCGCCTAAAGATCCCGTTAATGCGGTTATTTCACTGCTTTATTCTGTATTAGGGCAAGAGATCAGTGGGGCATTACAAGGAGTTGGATTAGATCCTCAGGTCGGTTTTTTACACAAGGAGCGTCCGGGCAGAAATAGCCTCGCCCTCGATCTTTTAGAAGAGTTTAGAGCTTATGTTGTCGATAGTATTGCCTTAAAACTCTTTAATAATAAAAGCCTCACCACGAAAGACTTTGAGACAGATTGTCTTGGTGGAGTCAGCATAAAAGACGACGCGCGTAAACTGGTTTTTCAGGCGTACCAAGCTAAAAAACAAGAAGAAGTCATACACCCTTTTTTGCAAGAAAAGGTGCAAATTGGTTTATTACCGCATGTCCAAGCTATGTTATTAGCCCGGCATTTACGTGGTGACTTAGCCTATTATCCGCCATTTGTGATCAAAAAATAAGGAGAGTACGCCATGATGGTATTGGTCACCTACGATGTATCTTTTGTCAGTGATGATGGGCAAAAACGCCTCAGGCAATTAGCAAAAGTCTGCTTAGACTATGGTATGAGAGTGCAATATTCAGTGTTTGAATGTGAAATAGACTCAACACAATGGTTAGAATTTAAAGATAAACTTTTATCTATTTATGATCCTGAAGTCGACAGTTTGCGTTTTTATAAGCTCGGTAAAAACTGGCAAAACAAAGTAGAGCACCATGGTGCGAAAGAAGCGATAGATATATTCAGAGATACCCTGATTTTATAATCGCTAGCCTTGAGTTCTCAGTAAAACACTGGGGATCTAGCGATTACATAAGTTCTTTAAAAATAGAGCAAATATTTGTTTTTATAGATTCACACAAAACAGTTTTCTTCTACCGCGTAAAGTTAGCGGCAAACCATAATATATGCTAGTTTACACGTGCCTTTCACAATAGGCAGTCGCGTCTCCCGCAGGCGCGTGGATTGAAACCGTCTTGCCAATGTCCAGCCATTTTTGGTCAATTGGTCGCGTCTCCCGCAGGCGCGTGGATTGAAACTTTATATCTGGTGCATCTCGTGCCGATTCAGCAGGTCGCGTCTCCCGCAGGCGCGTGGATTGAAACATCATGACGGAAACCCCGTGCTTACGTGGATGAGTCGCGTCTCCCGCAGGCGCGTGGATTGAAACGCGCCCGCAAGAATTCGGTTTGAAAGCCGGCACGTCGCGTCTCCCGCAGGCGCGTGGATTGAAACAAACATGCCGCAAAAGCGGCAGAAACTATCTATTGGTCGCGTCTCCCGCAGGCGCGTGGATTGAAACCCCGCATCCTTGCACCCTAATTCGATTTTTAGCGGTCGCGTCTCCCGCAGGCGCGTGGATTGAAACTGGGCCGAAAAGCTTAACGAACCAATTAATATTTGTCGCGTCTCCCGCAGGCGCGTGGATTGAAACGCTAGCAAAGCGATTCTCTTTCCTAGCATGTACGTCGCGTCTCCCGCAGGCGCGTGGATTGAAACCAATGATTGTTACGCCAGCGCCACCAACAAAAGCAAGTCGCGTCTCCCGCAGGCGCGTGGATTGAAACTCGTCACTGCGACCGCAAGGTTTACTTAAAATAGTCGCGTCTCCCGCAGGCGCGTGGATTGAAACACGTTTATACGCGCTGCATTTATGTTCACTACTAGTCGCGTCTCCCGCAGGCGCGTGGATTGAAACTGCGCCTCTGGATGCTTAGCTAAACCTGTCGCCCGTCGCGTCTCCCGCAGGCGCGTGGATTGAAACGTCATCGATGAAGCTCACATGGTATTACCAACTGTCGCGTCTCCCGCAGGCGCGTGGATTGAAACACATGGACTCTCCAACACCTTCCGATGAGCGTCGGTCGCGTCTCCCGCAGGCGCGTGGATTGAAACAGGAGCGACCTCCGGCAACTGACGTTTGGTGTCCCGTCGCGTCTCCCGCAGGCGCGTGGATTGAAACTGAATCCGCTCATCGTTATCCAGCTTTTTTAGCTCGTCGCGTCTCCCGCAGGCGCGTGGATTGAAACATGATGCCCATTAGTGAGTAAATCGCCCGCTTTTGGTCGCGTCTCCCGCAGGCGCGTGGATTGAAACCAAGTTGAGCCGTCAGAATACCGCACTTCTCAGCGTGTCGCGTCTCCCGCAGGCGCGTGGATTGAAACTACTTGTCGCTCTTGAGCTAGAGTGGTAAAGCGCGTCGCGTCTCCCGCAGGCGCGTGGATTGAAACTCGCAAGCTCTGGATAGCCCAATAAATTGACGGGGTCGCGTCTCCCGCAGGCGCGTGGATTGAAACATCTTCGCCAATCAGGCTTTCGCAATAAAGCTCATGTCGCGTCTCCCGCAGGCGCGTGGATTGAAACAGTTAAAGGCGCTTAGGATTGATTCTAGGCGCTTTGGTCGCGTCTCCCGCAGGCGCGTGGATTGAAACGCTTGCAAAGTCAGACGCTTTAGGATTTAGCGCGTCGCGTCTCCCGCAGGCGCGTGGATTGAAACCGGCTCGTGATGATTCGGCAAGTAGGTTTACAAGTCGCGTCTCCCGCAGGCGCGTGGATTGAAACAGAGAGCGATTACAACCATGCTGCAGTAATGGCGTCGCGTCTCCCGCAGGCGCGTGGATTGAAACATAAACCGCCAGCTCTCGCAAGTGCTCATGCTTAGTCGCGTCTCCCGCAGGCGCGTGGATTGAAACAAGGACAAAAAGAGACCTGTAGAGACTGAAATCTGTCGCGTCTCCCGCAGGCGCGTGGATTGAAACGCGCCATTGATTGGCTCAAATATGCGAAACTCTGTCGCGTCTCCCGCAGGCGCGTGGATTGAAACATTTCCGTCGGCGGCAAGATTCAGACTCATTAAGCGTCGCGTCTCCCGCAGGCGCGTGGATTGAAACTGGCGTGTTGAAGGGAAGCGAGACGACCCCCAAGTCGCGTCTCCCGCAGGCGCGTGGATTGAAACCGTCAGCACTGTCATTAATTTGTCTAGCGCACTGAAGGTCGCGTCTCCCGCAGGCGCGTGGATTGAAACCTTTTATGAACATCAGTGTAGTCATATCTATTTTGTCGCGTCTCCCGCAGGCGCGTGGATTGAAACAAGCATACCAGCGTTTGGGTTTGATGAATAAGCGTCGCGTCTCCCGCAGGCGCGTGGATTGAAACACTGTAGTTACAGCAGCAGGCAAAGTGGCCGTGGTCGCGTCTCCCGCAGGCGCGTGGATTGAAACCGCTACCCGCTAAGCTGTTTGTACACGGACATGCGTCGCGTCTCCCGCAGGCGCGTGGATTGAAACCAGACGGCTTTTACAGCGTGTTTGGCGAAGTTAAGTCGCGTCTCCCGCAGGCGCGTGGATTGAAACCGGGCTGGGTTCCCCAGTGTTCGATGGCAGTAAGGTCGCGTCTCCCGCAGGCGCGTGGATTGAAACCGGCGTATCCAGCGGCTTTCGGCATATTTCCCCGTCGCGTCTCCCGCAGGCGCGTGGATTGAAACCGAGTTTCGCGTTTCTTCGTCACCTTTTAGCCAGGTCGCGTCTCCCGCAGGCGCGTGGATTGAAACATCAAGAAATCAACAAGTCAATCGTTCCGAAAAGTCGCGTCTCCCGCAGGCGCGTGGATTGAAACAGTGGGTAACGAGCAAAGATGAACGCGTCCGTAGTCGCGTCTCCCGCAGGCGCGTGGATTGAAACAGGTGATAGCAGCGTGCGTTATTACTCTGCTTTGTCGCGTCTCCCGCAGGCGCGTGGATTGAAACATGCCAGCCTGACGCAGACGAAAAATAACAATGTGTCGCGTCTCCCGCAGGCGCGTGGATTGAAACCCTAAAAATCTCTTGAAGTTGTCCAGCGTTCATTGTCGCGTCTCCCGCAGGCGCGTGGATTGAAACTGGGTTCAATTCGTAAGTCACAATACGACCTGTGTCGCGTCTCCCGCAGGCGCGTGGATTGAAACCTATTTGATTGCAATCAAAATTGTGATCAAGGTGTCGCGTCTCCCGCAGGCGCGTGGATTGAAACGAGATTGCCGAAACATTGAAAATGTCATCTGGATAGTCGCGTCTCCCGCAGGCGCGTGGATTGAAACAGATATGACGTAAACAAAGCAATCATCTAATCGGTCGCGTCTCCCGCAGGCGCGTGGATTGAAACTTTTTTCTGCAGTTCAATGTGAGTGTGAATATAAGGTCGCGTCTCCCGCAGGCGCGTGGATTGAAACACAGAGCGATATACAATATTATCGATCCGCTTTGTCGCGTCTCCCGCAGGCGCGTGGATTGAAACATGATGACAAAGCGCAGCTTCACAAGTGGCGGCGTCGCGTCTCCCGCAGGCGCGTGGATTGAAACTGATTATTATAACGAACATAAACACATGGCCAAGTCGCGTCTCCCGCAGGCGCGTGGATTGAAACAACATCGAATGGGGTTTTATTTTATTTTGATAATGTCGCGTCTCCCGCAGGCGCGTGGATTGAAACAGATAAAGATGTGATTATGGTCGGCGCTAATAAAGGTCGCGTCTCCCGCAGGCGCGTGGATTGAAACCAGAGTGGTGCAAAATCACGGTGTACAAAATGGGTCGCGTCTCCCGCAGGCGCGTGGATTGAAACCGGTAGTTGTATCGTAAACCACTCGGTTTTTCAGTCGCGTCTCCCGCAGGCGCGTGGATTGAAACTCTATCCGACTTCAATTCAGTTATACGCTCTTGAGTCGCGTCTCCCGCAGGCGCGTGGATTGAAACTTGGTCATGGCCGATACGATCGGATTCTTAAACAGTCGCGTCTCCCGCAGGCGCGTGGATTGAAACCGGTAGCAACAAGCACTGGCAGGGCTTTGGATTTGTCGCGTCTCCCGCAGGCGCGTGGATTGAAACAAGGATAAGGTCAAATCTATTCGCCCTGATTTGGTCGCGTCTCCCGCAGGCGCGTGGATTGAAACAAGCAATGCTTTGGTTAAAACTTTGTTCTGCTTGTCGCGTCTCCCGCAGGCGCGTGGATTGAAACTCACTGATAAAGCCAAGATCTTTCACGAAGCTATGTCGCGTCTCCCGCAGGCGCGTGGATTGAAACGTAAGGCTTGGCCTGAAATTGGTCAGCAAGCTACGTCGCGTCTCCCGCAGGCGCGTGGATTGAAACAAACCTTGCAGTAATGCTGACCAACTCACCCCGGTCGCGTCTCCCGCAGGCGCGTGGATTGAAACAATCAAAGTTGACCCAGTTTTACCATGCAACAGGTCGCGTCTCCCGCAGGCGCGTGGATTGAAACTATGTCGCTCATAATAGTCGTTTGTTGATCGTGGTCGCGTCTCCCGCAGGCGCGTGGATTGAAACTTTGAATAGCTTAGCTGTAAGCCACTTATAAGCCGTCGCGTCTCCCGCAGGCGCGTGGATTGAAACATGGTATTGATTAGTGTGTGCTTTAATCAATACGTCGCGTCTCCCGCAGGCGCGTGGATTGAAACTTGCTGAGGAAATTTAGCCCTTAGCGCAGCAACGTCGCGTCTCCCGCAGGCGCGTGGATTGAAACTAGTATTGCGAATGAGGCGTCGAAACCTCTTGCGTCGCGTCTCCCGCAGGCGCGTGGATTGAAACTGACCAGCCTCAGCAGCCATGTAAGCACGAACCGGTCGCGTCTCCCGCAGGCGCGTGGATTGAAACCGCTATAGACAGCGCAGCGGCGGCGAACGAAGAGGTCGCGTCTCCCGCAGGCGCGTGGATTGAAACTTAGCAGCTTATGGGTTGCGTAAATCCGATAACCGTCGCGTCTCCCGCAGGCGCGTGGATTGAAACTTTCGCAATTTAAATGCGAACGAATGATGCGCTGTCGCGTCTCCCGCAGGCGCGTGGATTGAAACGGCTCAGCTTTCATCAATGTCTTTTGGTTATTTGTCGCGTCTCCCGCAGGCGCGTGGATTGAAACAAATTAACTTCAACTTAGCGTCAATTACAACGCCGTCGCGTCTCCCGCAGGCGCGTGGATTGAAACTGCTTTGTCGATGATGAGATCGAGCAATGCAATTGTCGCGTCTCCCGCAGGCGCGTGGATTGAAACCAGCAAGAACTCGCCGCCATTATGCGCGATGAAGGTCGCGTCTCCCGCAGGCGCGTGGATTGAAACAATCCTACTAGTGCAACAAGCTACGCATATCACGGTCGCGTCTCCCGCAGGCGCGTGGATTGAAACGTTTTATGAACATCAGTGTAGTCATATCTATTTTCGTCGCGTCTCCCGCAGGCGCGTGGATTGAAACTTTTTACTTTATTGCTAATGCCAATCTTGAAAAAGTCGCGTCTCCCGCAGGCGCGTGGATTGAAACAACCGCGAGATGGGGAAACTTTGGAAAAACCAGGTCGCGTCTCCCGCAGGCGCGTGGATTGAAACTGAGTTCGGCTTGATTGTTGAAGATACGCCAGACGTCGCGTCTCCCGCAGGCGCGTGGATTGAAACAAAGATTACGACATGGCAAAAGCAATGCGTGAGCAGTCGCGTCTCCCGCAGGCGCGTGGATTGAAACACGAGGATGCAGGTTCAACAGGTGATGGCGATCGTCGCGTCTCCCGCAGGCGCGTGGATTGAAACACATTTTGAGGTTAACATGACGGATATCGAGACGTCGCGTCTCCCGCAGGCGCGTGGATTGAAACTAACTCCACAAAATAATGTATCATTAAACCGTGGTCGCGTCTCCCGCAGGCGCGTGGATTGAAACTCTAAAAACTGGTTTGATATGTGGGACAACATAAGTCGCGTCTCCCGCAGGCGCGTGGATTGAAACCGCAAAGCAGATGGCACGTTTTTGTCTGAAAAGCGTCGCGTCTCCCGCAGGCGCGTGGATTGAAACACCCAAGCAATAACAAGTTGATTCGCTTTGGCCGGTCGCGTCTCCCGCAGGCGCGTGGATTGAAACTGTGTTCGCTTGCAGTTGTTCAACTTTCTCAGAAGTCGCGTCTCCCGCAGGCGCGTGGATTGAAACATTGTCAATTCTAACTGAGACGCCATTAACAGATGTCGCGTCTCCCGCAGGCGCGTGGATTGAAACAAAAATAGCAAAAGGCAAGACGACGACTAATGAAGTCGCGTCTCCCGCAGGCGCGTGGATTGAAACACATTGACCTAGGACTATCCGCCCTTTTTTTTGGTCGCGTCTCCCGCAGGCGCGTGGATTGAAACCTTACTATCTAGTCCTGATAGCGCCAATGCCTGAGTCGCGTCTCCCGCAGGCGCGTGGATTGAAACGATTAATAATCCAACCAAGTTACCATATGCCACGTCGCGTCTCCCGCAGGCGCGTGGATTGAAACGAAGTAACGTAATCAGCATATCCGGTCAAGTTTGTCGCGTCTCCCGCAGGCGCGTGGATTGAAACCGTTCCCAGCTCTGCTGCCAAACCATCCGCTTTAGTCGCGTCTCCCGCAGGCGCGTGGATTGAAACGTTCAAACGGTGTTGATGCTCAGCCTCAGCAATTGTCGCGTCTCCCGCAGGCGCGTGGATTGAAACTTCCATTAAATCATAAGGGGTAGCTAAGAATGCGTCGCGTCTCCCGCAGGCGCGTGGATTGAAACGATTAAGTATCCACGACAAGTTTGAAGCAGGTCGTCGCGTCTCCCGCAGGCGCGTGGATTGAAACACCATTACTGATAACTCGTATCTTTCTGACAAAAGTCCCACCTCACAAGAACATAGTGAAACTCGACTCGCTTAGGTCGACAGTTTGCTGTTACGGCAGCAAATTACCGGGCTTCACTTAACGCTCAACCATACTTTCTTTAAGCTGTTGCCTTGTATCCGGTTTTAGATAACTCATCATAATAAAACTGAGTAATCCACACAGTAGGGTCGGGACGATGGGATGGATGCCCGCTAAATCAGGTTTTAACCACATTAAACTCGTGTAGGTGGAAAGCCCAACGATCATTGAACTCAATGCGCCTGTCGATGAAGACTTTTTCCAATATAAACCGAGCACCAAAGGCCAGAGAAATACCGCTTGTAAGCCTCCGAGTGCCATTAAGTTAAGCCAGACAATCATCTCCGGTGGATTGGTTGCAGCAAAAAAAACTAACAAAGCAAAAATCATCGTCACCCACAAAGATAAGCGAGTCATCTTACTTTCTGCCTGCGGCTCATCGATGAGTCTGGGATTAATATAGTTAAGATAGAGATCTTTTAATAATGTCGCCGAGGCTTGGATTAGCTGTGAATCAATACTCGACATAATCGCCGCCATGGGGCCGGCGAGGAAAATCCCTGCCAATAAAGGCGGAAGAACGGTGATCATTAAGGTCGGCATGATTTGATCTGGGCTAGTAAGATCCGGCACGATAGCGCGCCCTAATGCTCCCGATAAATGGGTGCCAAACATCAACAAAGCCATCATGATGGTGCTTAAGATTATACCTTTGTGTAACGATTGACTGTCTTTATAAGACATACAACGAACGGCGGCATGGGGTAACCCAATCACACCAAAGCAAACCAGTATCCAAAAGCTCAACATAAATGGCTGACTGAGGAATTGATCGGGGCCGTAGGGGGTAATTAACGCAGGATCAATACGATGCAGTTCCGTGACTAGTGTACCAAGGCTACCGCCAGCGTGGATAACCCCTGCTAACAACACAAAAGTTCCGATTAACATCATGATCCCTTGCACGGTATCGGTCATTACTACCGCACGAAACCCGCCGATTGTTGTATAAAGACCAACAGTAAAAGCAAACAGCATTAAACCATGTTGATAAGAGAGCCCAGTAACCGTTTGTAATAGGCGTGCTCCACCGACAAATTGTACGACCATCGTACCAAAAAATGCCAGTAATAAAGACGTCGATGCTAATATGACCACACTGCGACTTTTGAAGCGAGCGTATAACATATCATTGAGAGTTAAAGCATTATGACGACGAGCTTCAATTGCAAACTTTTTGCCTAATATACCAAGAGTTAACCAGGTTGCTGGTAACTGGATCATCGCTAGCAATACCCAACCTAAGCCAAGCTTGTAAGCGGCACCTGGCCCGCCAATGAAGCTACTAGCGCTGGCATAAGTGGCAGCAAGCGTCATTGCGAGCACAAAGCCCCCCATGCTGCGCCCACCAAGAAAGTATTCATTGAGAAAGCCGCCATCTGTTGTTCTACGCCGGCTAAAAAAAGCAATCGCAAATACGGCTGCTAAATAAATGATGAGAGGCAAGAGAAGTTGATTATTCATCACGGGCCGTCATATCTGGTTCAAGACTAATATCGCGATAAATGAATGCCACCATTAACGCGCAGAGCAGAGTAAATACTATTGGGCCTACCACACAAGACAGCAAAAACCACAACGGCATACCAAAGTAGAGCGCTGGCAATTCAAGATTATCAAAAGGCGCAGAGAAGCCATAAGCCGTGACATACCACCAGATAAAGTAACCTAAGGCGAGGATCAGAGCGGCTAATGCTTCGCGATGAGTTTGTTGAATAATACGCTGTCGGTTATTCATCCGTTTCCTCAGTGATTAGGTATCCCTAGCTACTTGAAGTTAACGTCGGATTATTGGTATCCGTTTGTTCAATAGCAATAATGAACAAGGCTGATGATGACAAGATCGAGTAGCTTGGGAATAGCGAGTTTCTAAGGGGAGGTATGGTATTACAAATATGGCGTTGGAGACAAAAAATATCGTACAGAATGAATGAAACAGCTGGATACAGATGGTTATTGATGAATCAATAATGCTTAACTCGATGATTACATAAAGAGAAAAGTGCTTAAGCGTTGGCCTTTTAGCGTATGACAGCTGCTAAAAGGCAGTCGGCCATCGGTAACTTATCCACCATACTGCTTTTCAAAGGCTCTTTGCTCAAGAATATCTTCAATTTTTTTACGCGTTTGGTGCTGAGTTAACGGCATTTTCTCATTGCTGTCCGCTTGAGGAGCGGCTGTCTTGGTTTTTTTTGGTGCTTTTGCCATGTTGGTATCATCCATTTAAAAAATGATTCCTATTAGTACACTAATGAGGATTAAAGGCCAGCCTAAGAACCGAGTTATTAGATTTGTTGCACAAAAGTGAATGTAATCCGTGCATCATCGTTAACACCTCTATTTCAGTGTTATTTCAACGAGAAATATTGGTCGTGCGGTATCGTAAGTGGCAAGCTTTTCTCAAAGCGGAGAAGGAAGTGATGGATAAAACAATGGCGTGATAAAGTATCACGCCATCAACATTCTATTACAGAACCGTTACTTGTTCTGCTTGAGGGCCTTTTTTGCCCTGCTCAACGTTGAAGCTTACTTTTTGGCCTTCAGCGAGAGTTTTGAATCCTTCAGATGCGATTGAGTTGAAGTGAACAAAAACATCACTTCCACCGTTATCTGGAGTAAGAAAACCGAAACCTTTAGTTTCGTTGAACCATTTTACTGAACCTGTCACTTTACCTGACATAATTACCTCTATATTTTATGATACTAAATTAATGTTGGCTGATAGATAAGCAATTGAATGGTAGATGAAGGTAAACTTGTACAGGCACTAAACGAAGGGTATCGATGGTTTTCTGAGCAAAAACTTACACTTTATGTCACATTAACAACTCTGCTTTAAGAGCCAACTTCACTATACACGTTGCCGAGTAAATAGCGAGACTTATTTATTTCAAGATGATCGCTGCATCGCTTGAACGTTTGGAAACTGCCCCAATATCTTAGTTAATTAACAATGAGTATACCCTCCCTACTTGAAGCTGCAGCGGTGTTGGCTACGTTCGTTCACCCCAATCACATCGTTTGCCTATGCTCATGGGGAATTCTCTCACTTGCCGCCTACCTGCAACTTCAAATCGTTTGGGTATAAACGATGTTTCGGCAAGATTTACTGACAAGATAATAAGCAAGGAGAGTGTTATGACACAAGCATATGTACCCCCTAAGGTTTGGACCATGGAGAGTGAAAATGGCGGACAATGGGCAAGTATTAACCGACCTGATTCTGGTTCTCGTTTCGAACAAGTGTTACCGATAGGTCAACACCCGATCCAACTTTACTCTATGGGGACACCTAATGGGCAAAAAGTCACTATCTTGTTAGAAGAGTTATTAGCATTAGGTATTCACCAAGCCGAGTACGATGCCTTTTTGATAAAAATTGGTGATGGTGAGCAATTCGGATCTGGATTTGTTGAGGTTAATCCTAACTCGAAAATCCCTGCATTGATGGATCGTTCGTTAGCATCGCCGATTCGCGTTTTTGAATCGGGCAATATTTTGCTCTATCTTGCGGAAAAATTTGGTCATTTTTTACCACAAGCTTTGCCCGAACGTACAGAAGTGATGAATTGGTTGTTTTGGTTGCAAGGTTCCGCGCCTTATTTGGGTGGGGGATTTGGTCACTTTTATGCTTATGCTCCAGAAAAGTTTGCTTATCCTATCAATCGATTTGCAATGGAAGCGAAACGTCAACTGGATGTGTTAGACAAACAACTGGCCAAACAGACTTATATTGCGGGTAAAGAATATACGATTGCTGATGTGGCGATTTGGCCTTGGTATGGCAATCTAGTGTTAGGTAATGCTTACAATGCGGCTGAGTTTCTGGATGTGCAATCTTATCAACACGTGCAACGTTGGGCGAAAACCATTGCAGAACGTCCGGCAGTGCAACGTGGTCGAATTGTCAACCGAACATGGGGAGAGGCTTGGGAGCAGTTAGCTGAGCGTCATAACGCACAAGACATTGATCGCGTATTGGCACAGCAACCGAAGTAAGTTGAAATCGTCCAGTGAAGTACGACGCCACCTTAATGTTATTGACGGTGATCGCTACGTTGTTCGGAATGTTGTTCGCGATGTGGTACTTCTTCGAACTCACCTTCAATAACATGTTCACTTTCGTTATTGTGAGCTTGATGAAAAGGGCGGCGTCTTAGCTGCCTTTCTAACCGCTTGCCGCTAATGATGGCTATCAAGGTGAGTGGAATCGCGAGCAGTAAGCCAAAGATTAAGGCGAAAAAACCGCAGATTAATGTCAAGGTGGTTACTAATACTCGATACATAAGCTGTCTCCCAAAATCGATATCAATTTATCATACCTCATCTGTGATGAAGAAAACATGAACGATGCTTACTCAAACCGCATTAATGTTGATGAGAGGTTTCACCGAGGGAGTGTGTGCCGCCCTCCCTATGATGAACGTTGGCTAATGGGGTATTGAGTTGAGTCATCGGTTAGCCAAGCGACTTGTTCAGCAATACTCATCTTAAGATTATGAGGATAGAGTAATGATGGCTGCAACAAGGCATAAAGTTGCTGCTGGTAAGCGTCTAACCATGCATATCGCTCACGGTACATTTTGCGTTTCGGACGCTTTATCTCTCCCATTTCGCGACGCTTAGCAGATAAGGGTAAAGAATAAAACCAACGGTTGTGATCAACGCCATCGTGTTCTTGCCATAATTGGTCATAGTCTAAATTGATGGAATCACTTTTTTTACCATATCGCTTGGCATTATAAATATGGGCTGAATTTTTAACCGCATAGATGGTTTTTATATCTAAATATTGAGCGATAAATTGAACCGCTTCAACCATAAAGGATTTAGGCCTTAAACCATGGATAGCTTTAGTGAATGTTCGGCTGAAACCATTATCGTTAACGGCACCTTGCATGCAGCCAATTAATAATAGGTTGTTTTGAATCGTGAAACCTAAAGTATAATAAGCATAGCCTGTATTATCTTCTAGTGATAACGCCAATTCACCTTCTTTACGTATTCTTCCATCGAAGCTTAAAGTAAGTTGATAATTTTCATCGTCAATATTGATACTGCCTAAATATAATTTATCAGTATGTATTTTAAGAATAGCGGCACGAGAAAAAGTAGCTTCTAGCCATGAATGGTGGTCATTGAGCAACTGTATGACATCACTTTTACTTAAACCAATATGTAGAAATGGAATCATACATTTCATGATATAATTTGGCTGGCGAATAAAAATATGTTGCCGACGCTCATGATGGAATAAGTTTACCATCTTTTGGAAATGACGAGGATAAAGATAAGACCTAATAATAAACTTACTGATATCTCTCAATTTATGCTTTTGGCTTTGGGCATGAGCTGCCGAGGCTAATTTTAAACGCACACGAATTACCACTACTATAATACAGATAATATCCAGCAAGTATTATTACCTACAGCCAAGCAGGCCGCTACAGTGTTTGTGTACTTTTTTGTATGGGATTGTCTTAATCGAGGTGATGTATAGTGCTCACTTATTAATAACGCTGCGCTTTGCTTATCTCTTAATCATAATTCCTGATTTATTGTCTTTTTTCTATCAACGAAAGCCTGAATTGTAGTTATATCAATGTATTGATTGGCCTTGATTAATAACTGTAAATTATATGAGTTAGCCATAACCCGAGAGCAGAGTATCGTTAGTGGATCAAAATAAAAAAGCCGCCTATCGGTCGTGATAAGCGGCAATGGGGGGGATTAATCCATCTGTCCTGAGCATCATTGGCTATCCAACAATATAAAAGCGTCGTAACTCGTTCCGCTGCTTTTCGCTCAGCACATTCGGTTTATTGTTATTATGTTGTGGAGCCAGTTAAGATTATTGAGGATACGTTTTGTAACGCACGCCCATCATTTGTTCCATACAGTGGATCACTTGGCAACTGTAACCAAATTCGTTGTCGTACCAGACATATAAAACGCAGCGATTGTCTTGGGCGATAGTCGCAGCACCATCGACGACGCCAGCATGACGTGAACCGACTAAATCGCTCGAAACGATTTCAGTTGAGTCGGTATAGTCAACCTGCGCGGAAAGAGGGGAGTGGGTTGCAATTTGTCTTAAATAGTGGTTCAACGACTCTTTATCGACGGATTTGGCTAGATTTAAGTTAGCAACCACCATGGACACATTGGGTGTCGGTACGCGAATCGAATTCCCGGTTAATTTTCCTGCTAGCTCGGGTAACGCTTTGGCGACGGCTTTCGCTGCACCTGTGGAGGTCAGCACCATATTCAGAGACGCAGATCGGCCACGACGTTCACCTTTGTGGAAGTTATCAATCAAATTTTGATCGTTGGTATAAGAATGAACGGTTTCAATATGCCCAGATAGGACACCATATTGATCGTGCATTGCTTTAAGAATTGGCGTAATCGCATTCGTTGTACAACTTGCCGCCGAGATAATCGTATCGTCAGCGGTAATCACCGATTCATTCACCCCAAAAACCACATTTTTAATATCGCCTTTACCGGGCGCGGTGAGCAAAACCTTACTCGCACCTGGAGAAGCTAAATGACGGCTCAACCCTTCACTATCGCGCCACACACCGGTGTTATCAACGACAAGCGCATCGTGAATACCATAGTGGCTATAATCGACCTCTTGCGGTGAGTCAGCATAGATCATTTGGATATAGTTGCCATTGGCAATCAGTGCCTTGCGTTCACTATCGATAATAATACTACCGTTGAACTGGCCATGGACGGAATCTCGTCTCAATAGATTGGCGCGTTTTTCTAAATCTCCGTCTTTACCGCCACGAACGACAATCGCACGTAAGCGTAATGGGTAACCCGGACCACTTTTTTCTATTAATAAACGAGCCAATAAACGGCCAATACGTCCAAAACCATAAAGCACAACATCTTTAGGTTGATTCATGGGTTCGCCGTTCACGGCTTCAACAAGTGCCGTATGCAAGTAATCTTGCATAGCATCGGCGTCATCATGATGTTGCCAATAACGATGTGCTAATTGGCCAATATCGATTTTACAAGGCGATAGGGTCATCTCTGCCAGTGAAGTGAGCAAAGGTATGGTTTGTTCAAGAGATAAAGATTCTCCGATATAGCGACTCGCAATTTTATGAGCTTTGATGATGTCAATCGTGGTCGCATTGATCAGCGTTTTACCAAACAATAAGATTTCTACACCTGCTTGTCGGTAAAGTTTGCCAATCAGAGGCGACATAGATTCAGCGATGGTTTGGCTGATTTGCCAATCGAGGCGATGTTTTTCTGGGCTCATGTTGACTTAAGACCTTTCACGTAGGGTTAAACGTGATGTCACCGCAAGCGATAAGCATCACGTGCTCAACCATCACAATTTGTATTGTGTTTAGTATTGAGCTAGCTTGTTATTGGATTGTGTCTGGATTGTAAATCTTGAGCGGTTATTCTGCTAGTAAAATTAATGGCCATATATTAGGCTGTAGTTCTACTGCTTTCTGGTGTTTTAGCGGAGTTTTTAAGGGTTAAATCGGTATTGACAATTTTAATTAATGTCACTTATTTCGTGAGGATATGCATTGAAATCATAGTTGTGTTTGAAAAAGAAAAATGAGTTACTTAATTTTTGTGATTTCAATCGAAAATACCTATTTATTCAGCAGGTTAATCCGTATTAATGAGCGTGATTTAATCCATGTGGTTTGAATGTGTTCGCGATCTGAAAATAATCCTTAATTGATTAGGGTTATTGGCAAGCACAAGGTAGGTTAATTTTTACCTACCTGCTTGTGAATGAACGGTGGTTACTAGACAAGGCACTCTTAAGTTGTTACTGGTGGTATTAATTAGAGATTCGCTGGTGGGATCTGGCTGATCGGTTTGAGCTCATTTAAAGGTAACCAGTTTACTTTTACCCCTGCTTGTAAAAACATATCTTGGCTAACTTTTATTTTGTCGCCCCAACGAGAAAGAAAATCGTCAGACTGTTCAGGGCAATGCACAGCAGAAATACCAGTTTGAATGATTTTTGCTGCGCAATTTGGGCACGGAAAATGAGTGACATAAATTTCACAGCCATCCAAATCACGTTTAGCGAACAGAATCGCGTTTTCTTCAGCGTGCAATGTTTTTAAATATTTCATGTCACGGTCGTCGGTATTTGCACTGTCAGAGATCCCGTGTGGATAACCATTAAAGCCGACAGAGACAATACGATTTTGTTTGGTGATCACAGCACCGACTTGAGTAGACGGATCTTTACTCCAAGAGCCAACCAGTTCGGCCATTTGATAGAAGCGTTGCGCCCATTTTGAAATCATAATCTTGGTTTCCTTAACGTAACGTTATTTGTCAGTCATGATCGTGATTTTGTAGAGCTTAGTCTAGATAAATTTTGCGTCCGTCACACGAGAAAAACGTTGATTGGTTAGGCTTGGCTTTACTAGAGTGAGACTGAACTCTCGTTTTTTATCGCACCTCGCTAGACGGCTATGGGTGATTTAGCGATAAGCTTTGTGAGAGATCTCTTACAATCAATGTGAGAGATGTGCGTTTTTTGTTATGGGTAAAGCGGTGGTATTTCCCTTATCTTATTGTTTTTAATGATTTATTACTGTAATGATTTGCTGAGCTGAATAGACATGTTCATTCACCACCTTGCTGAAAAACCGTGTTGCCGTATTCTGAATTTGTCAGCAGGAAGCCGACACGGAACAGGAAAGACCCAAGGATAGGTCATCTTCAGGACGAAGATTCGATGATTCAGGATGAAACATCGGCAAGGAAAGCAAAGGACATTAGCAGGACGCGAATAACTAGGATGGTTATCACGGATGGTTAATGGACATCTTAAAGGAATAAGGCACGTCTATCAGGATGATAGAGTAAGGGACACCGCTAGGATGGCGATGAAACGGAATGTGCTAACGGATATAGCAGACTATCAAGGAATTGATGCAGGGAGCACTTGATTAGTAGCCGGATTGCTGCGAGTAAGAACTGAACCCCACTAGGCGTAAGCTTAGTGGGGTTTTCTTTTGTACAGCGAACTGGCTTTTTTTATCGGCTTAGATATATTGCCGTAGTGGTCATCGGTTCGCCACGATGAAGCCCCGTTTATTTTAAAGATAATATTCACTTTGCAAGGCCAATCTAGGCTAAAGACAGGAGTTATTCGATGCAAGCAGAAGTACAATGGGTTGATGGATTAAGATTTATTGGTCAATCACCGTCAGGACACTCTATCGTAATGGATGGTAATGCAGGCTCCTCTGCGCCCAGCCCGATGGAAATGGTGTTGATGGCCGCTGGGGGGTGTAGCTCAGTAGATGTGGTTAATGGCTTAAAGCAAGCTCAGCAAGCGGTAACGGGGTGTCGTGTATCGTTGATCACTGAGCGTCGAGAAACGGCGCCGCGTCTTTTTACTCATATCAATCTGCATTTTACGATTGAAGGGAATAAGGTATCGTCAGAAATTGTTGAACAAGTGGTGGCAGATTCACTCAATAAATACTGTTCAGTTTGTTTAATGCTTGGTGAAAGTATTGAGCTCACCCACAGCTGGGAAGTCATTAATGCTTAACGAATGAGCATAAAAGGGAACAGGAATGAGCCATTTTAACTATACAGGATGTGGGATTGCTGCCATTTTATTGTGGGGAGCAATGATTGGTTTAATGCGCACTGTGGCTGAAGCTTTCGGACCGATTGGTGGTGCAGCTTTACTCTATACTATTGCCGCTGTCTTTTTAATACTCGTGCTTGGTGTCCCTAAACGACAACATTTTTCTCTTCGCTATTTATTGATAGGAGGAGGGTTATTTGTCAGCTATGAAATCTGCTTGGCATTAGCGATAGGTATGGCCAATAGTCGTCATCAGGCTTTAGAGATGGCGGTGATTAATTACTTATGGCCAGCGATCACGGTAGTACTAGCGGTTATCTTAAGTAAAAAAACAGTCAGCGTTTGGCTTTATCCGAGTGTTGGTCTGGCCTTTACCGGTGTTGTTTGGACTTTAACGGGAGACGCCGGATTCTCTATCACACATGTGGTAAATAATATTTCCAGTAATCCTTTGACCTATGGGCTGGCCTTTATGGGGGCGGTGATTTGGGCAATCTATTGCAACGTGACGAAGTTAATCGCAAAAGGTCAAAATGCTATCGCTCTGTTTTTTATCGCTACAGCGATGGTGTTATGGATAAAGTACGCGCTAAGCCAAGAAGGACCACTGAGCTTTAGCCCAATCGCCACCTTCAATGTGATACTGACGGGTGTGGTGATGGGCAGTGGTTATGCGTTATGGAATATCGCTATTTTGCGTGGCAATATGTTGTTATTGGCAACACTCTCTTATTTTACCCCTGTGACATCGACGCTTTTTTCATCGTTAATTCTTGGTGTGATACTCGATACCAGCTTTTGGCAAGGGGTTGCAATGGTGACGTTGGGTTCATTACTCTGTTGGTGGTTAACGCGTGATAAACCTAAGCTGATTGAAGCGAGCACCTAAAATAAACCCGCCGTAAATGGCGGGTTTATTGGTTAGGATAAGCAGGGATTAACGCGCGATATTGACGTTAATTTGTAGTTTCAGTGGTAACCCAGATAAACGCTTAGCGATGGTTTTTCTGGTTTGTTCGATATCATCGACTAAAATTACATCGCTGTTGTCTTCAGGATAGATATCCACATCTACCCATAATTCTGGACCGACTTTGGTCACTCCGGTTAATTCAATATCTTGCTCTGATTCTTTACAAGCATCGATAATACTTTGATCAACGCGCTTACAAATATCTTTACTCGGTGACATGAGGAATATTTCGCGTAATGCATTTCTCACCATCCCGAAAGGTACTTTTAAAAAATAAAACGACATAGCAAGCATCATCAATGGGTCAGCATAGACCGCATAGTGAGCGAAGGGAGTAAAAGTTACACCCAGTGCCACAATAAAGCCGATGGTTACTGCAAGGCTGAGCAATGTATCCATTTGCCATTGTTTAACCTCTGCACCAATCAGGCCTGAAGCGTGGCGTTTACTCAGTTTTGCCATATACCACCATGCTAAGCCACAGCCGATAACATTGACTGTACCAAAAAGGGTTGCAATCGAAGCATCGACTTCTCTACCGCCAGTGATTAAAGCACCGATCGCAGAATACAGTGAGTAGGCGACGAGTAGTAAGATCACGCTGCCTTTGATAACAATAACCGCTGGTTCAAATAGCGCACGACCAAAAGGGAACTGCGCATCAGACGGCTTACGTATATAACGTGAAGCGACCAGCGACAATAATGTTAACAGTAAACTGATGAGAGAGTAGACTCCATCAAAGACAATAACTAATGACCCTACAAGTAAACCAACCACTAATCCGCCAAGGGCAAATACTGATGCGATAAGGGCGGAGAAGGTTAAGACACGATTTTCATTTAAACTTGTTTGAGCACACATAAAACATCTACCGATTTAAAAACTAAACGTATTTTGGCTTAAAATCGGTCTATTACAATCTCAATTTACTTACACATCTAAATAAAAAAACAAGAATTTAAAATAAATCCATTTAAAACAGTAGGTTGCGCGCTGTTTTTGCTGTCAAAAATATTGACTCTGACTGCCATTGGTTATTTAAAAGTCAAATAGGTAATCACTGAGCTTATCAGCTAGCCAAAGCATGGCTGGATTTTCTGCGTCACCAGGGATGGTATACATGCAATAATCTTCTTGAGTTAAGCCGTAGGTGTGGCGAATAACGGTTAAACGTTGTTCGCGCAGATGATGGCGAATTAATGGCTCAGGTAACACTCCCCAAGCGCTTTCGGTCAATATGGTCGCCAGCATATATTCAAAACTTGAGAAACCAATATAGCGGCGAGAAAAGGGCTCAAGGTTTGAGTTATCTTGATCATTGAGGTAAACCATCACCGCTTGCATCGATTTACGTAAGTCTTCATCGGACACTCGTTTGAGTTTAGTTAAAGGATGACTGACGCTACAGACCGACATCATGCGGATTTTACCAAGTGGCTGGTAACTGATACGAGGATCGTCCAAACGCTCGTAATCGACACCAAACGCGAAGTCAACCTGCTCGGTTGCGACTAAACTGGCTAGATCACCACTCGAGGCAAGGACGATGTTAAAGGACGTATTAGGAAATAAATTATTCAGTGAATGAGCCAAATCTTGCCATAACACATCAGGCAGAGAGTCATCACGCGCAATCCACATTTCAGCGGCAAATTCATCACACACCTGCGAGCAGGTGCGTTTAATTCTGGTCGCTGTAATTAATAAGCTTTGGCAGTCTTTATAGATAGCCTTACCGGCTTCCGATAATGTGACTTGATTACCACTGCGGACTAATAGCTCAACCTTAAGTTCATTTTCCAGCGCTTTTACCGCCATACTCAGTTTGGTTCGGTTACATTCCAGTTGGCGAGCCGCCTCGGAAACTGAGCCTGCATCGGCGATAGCACAAAATGCTTCTATTTGTGATAGGTTCATGAGGGTTCCATTATTAAACGGGAGCGACGTTAATCAGGCTGATAACTTCTACTTTACATTGCCGATTTTCTCAGCATTACGATGAATATTGTATTTTCTTAACCAAGATTGTTCGCTAACGCTATGAAGTTGACTCTATTTTGGTTTAATCTTGGCATATTACCAGAATACAAGACGTAATACGGAGACCATGATGGTACACGACTGGGATAATCTCGCGAAAAATTGGGAAAACAATACAACAAACACGATGTTTGTTCAGCAGGTATTTCAGCAACTGAAGACCTTAACGTCCTTGGATGGCAAGCATATTCTTGATTATGGCTGTGGGACGGGTTTCTTAAGTCAGATGATGTCCCCCCTAGCGAAAACTATCGTCGCATTGGATAGCTCAGAATCGATGATTGAGGAGCTGGATAAAAAAGAGCTACCCAATGTCGAGCCTGTGGTCGATAGTTTAACGCGCGGCTTAGTGGCTCAACATCCAGCTTTTCGAAAGCAGTTTGATCTTGTCGTCGCCGCTTCGGTGTGTGCTTACGTTGATGACTTTCCACAAGTAGTCGAGATTATTTACTCGTTACTAGACCAAGGTGGTTTGTTTATTCAGTGGGATTGGTTAGCAGACAATGCGCTAGCCGATCACCATCTACATGAACTCAACGTCAGACAAGCTTTTACCCAAGCAGGCTTTACGACCATTGAGGTTGCACAAGCGTTTGTCATCGCTACCCCGGATGGACCACAAGCCGCCTTTTTTGCGCTAGGACGTAAATAGCCGTACACGTCTGGTTTGAGTCTCTCTGACGATGTGAGTAGAGTGCGGCGTTGGTTGATTAGGTGGTTGGGTTGACGTAACTCGCCACCTCATCAAGCACTTCAGGATGATCAATCGCATGACGATTGTCGACCGTTTGCCCATTGAGTATTTGCTTAACCGCTAACTCGACCAATTTACCGGAGCGCGTTCTCGGTACTTTAGAAATAGGGTAGATTTTCTTCGGTACATGTCTCGGTGAACATTGGGTGCGCAATTGTTGTTTAATGGTCTCGATCAGTTGATCGTTGAGCGAAGCACCTTGTGACAACTCAACAAAAAGAACAATAATTTCATCGCCTTGCTGCTTTTGGCCGACGGCGACCGCATCCGCTATCTCGGTAATCGATTTAAGCGCTTGGTAAATCTCCGCAGTACCGATGCGTACTCCGCCAGGATTGAGTGTCGTATCACTTCGGCCATAGAAGAGAAATCCGCCTTGTTCTGAGCGCATGACATCGTCACCATGGTGCCAAGTATCCGGATACTTCGCCCAGTAAGCATTATGGTAGCGCTCGCCGTTATCGTTCCAAAAACCAATCGGTTGGTTGGGGAAACTGTTGCGACAGACTAACTCTCCGCGCTGTTGCATGACCGCTTCTCCCCGCGAGTTAAACGCCGCTACGTCCATGCCTAACCCCGCAACTTGGCATTCTCCCCGATAGACGGGTGAGAGTGGGTTGCCCAAGACAAAACAGCCACAAATATCAGTGCCTCCAGAAATCGAAGCGAGATGCACATCTGACTTAATATGTTGATAAACATAATCAAACTGATGAGGATAGAGCACTGAACCAGTAGAACAGATCGTTTTAAGGTCCGCCAGGTGATGATGTTGGTTGGGTGAAAACCCTGATTTTTGCAATGATTCTAGATAAATAGCAGAAGTGCCAAACAGCGTTGTTTGTGATTGCTCAGCCAACTGCCAGAGAACATCGGGATTCGGATAGATTGGGCTACCATCAAAAATCACTAAGGTCGCTCCACTCGCGAGTGTTGATACGTGCCAATTCCACATCATCCAGCCACAGGTCGTGTAGTAAAACACCCGATCGTTAGCTTGGATATCACAATGTAATTGGTGCTCTTTCAGATGATTCAGCAGAGTTCCTCCGACAGAATGAATAATGCACTTAGGCTGTCCAGTCGTGCCTGAAGAGTAAAGAATAAACAAAGGATCATTAAATGCTACGCGTTGGTAGGTTAATCCTTTTGGTGTATAGCTAGCGAGAATGGATGCCCAATGGGAAAAATGCTCATTGATGCTTGGGTTATAGGCGCGCTTTTGCAGATAATCAATTTGGCAGACATTATTGAGCGTCGGTAATCGCGTCACTACTTGGGAGTTTTGCTCATGCATCTGGTACGTTTTACCTGAAAAGGTATACCCATCGCAGCAAAATAGAATTTTAGGCTCCACTTGTGCAAAGCGTTCAACCACGCTGTTAACCCCAAAATCCGGGGAAGTTGATGTCCAGATTGCCCCTAAACTGGTGGTCGCGAGCATGGCCACGACAGCTTCTGGAATATAAGGTAGATACGCCGCGACCACATCCCCTCGACCGATACCATTTTGTATCAACCACTGTTGAATCATGCAGACTTGATCAGAAAGTTGTTGCCACGTTAAGTGGCGACTCTGGCCACGCTCATTGTGAAACCAAAGAGCAATATTTTCCGGTTGTTGATAGGCATAGGCGAGTAAATTTTCTGCATAATTCAGCTCAGCATTCGGAAACCAAACGGTATCTCGACTCGGCATGAATGGCGGCCAGCGTGCCTCGCCTTGAGTTGACAGCAATGTTCCACGTAAGCCAATCACATCACAATATTGCCAGATTTCACTCCAGAACCGTTCGGAAGATTGAACCGACCATTGATGCAGTTCATCATAGTGAGTCATTGCATAGCCTTGTTGATGAAGATGTTGCATGAATTGGTACAGTTCAGAAGCATGAATACGTTGTTGGCTAGGTGTCCAAATCGGGTCAGAGTGAGACATGTCTTCCTCAAGTTAGCAAATTTTAGATAACAAAAGTGTTGTATAGATTGCTGTAAAGTCAAAAAAGAAGATTGATAAACAAGCAAAATTATAGATTAAGGCATACTCAATAGGGGGGAATGCCATCAACGAATGTAAATAAAGTGTTACACCGATAAGTCAATCCAATCCTTGCAGATGAATGGCAGATTGAAGCAACCGTGAATACGCTAAATGTAATAATAATGTTACGGAGATTCCGTCATGAGTTGTTACGTTGCTAAATCACTCAATCAACACGGTGAGATCGATTGGAGCAAAGAAGAGCATTGTGTGTGGCACGATCTTGTCGCTCGTCAGCAGTCGATTGTTAGCGAGACCGCTTGCCAGCCTTACTTAGATGGATTGGATTTATTGGCACTGTCAGCGGACAGAGTCCCACGACTGTCTGAGCTTAATCATACCTTAGATCGAGAAACCGGCTGGCAAATTGCCCCCGTTCCCGCCTTAATCAGCTTTGATCATTTTTTTGCGTTATTGGCCGATAAAAAATTTCCCGCGGCAACGTTTTTACGATCTCGACAAGAGTTTGATTATTTACAAGAGCCCGATTTTTTCCATGAAATTTATGGTCACTGTGCCATGTTAACGCACCCTGATTTTGCGGCATTTACTCATCGATATGGTCAATTAGGTAAGAGTGCTTCTCCTAAAGCACGGGCTTATTTAGCTCGTTTGTATTGGTTCACGGTTGAGTTTGGCTTAGTCAAAGAGCAGGGGAACGTCAAAATTTATGGCGGCGGTATTCTCTCTTCTCCTGCAGAAACACGCTGCGCGCTAGATCAACCAGACTCGCAACATCGACGATTTGATTTGTTGCAAGTACTGCGCACCCCGTATCGAATCGATCATATTCAGCCAGTTTATTATGTATTGGAAGAGATAGGTGAGCTTTACTCACTCAGTCAATTAGATTTAATGCATTATGTTGAACAAGCCATGGCACTAGGCTTACTACCAGCGCCATTTACTGTAAAGGAAGAAAACTATGTTGGATGAATTACGTTGTGAAGCCTGTGATAGCAACGCAACTGCTTTAACTCAAGATCAGCAGCAGACATTACTGAGTGAACTTGATGGATGGGCACTGGTGCATCGAGACGGTGTTCCTCAGTTAGAAAAAGTCTATCGGTTTAATAACTTCAAGCAGGCTTGGGCGTTTTCTGAGCAGGTAGCCAACCTTGCTGAAGCGATGCATCATCATCCTAAAATCACGGTCGAGTGGGGTAAAACGACATTAACTTGGTGGACTCATGCGATTAATGGACTGCACAATAACGATTTTATTTGTGCTGCACGCTGCGACAAACTTCCCTGTTAAGTGAATGATCACTCAGGCGATATTGAGTGTTCGCCTGAGTGATCTTGCCCCAGTTCTATCCTCATATTCCCCTTCATTCTATCTTCATAAAACTGTCATTATTGTTACACATCTAATCTTTTTGTTGTGATGGGTTTGTTTTTATTATTATTTTTTATGTATATTTATCATTGGCTTAAGTGGTGATTTTGCTTTTTTGGTAAAATTCAAGCTTGAAAAAGTCGCTGAGACTGTTAGTTTATAAAAGAAACTTGTTTAGAGTTCTAATGGATAATATGTATCAAACTATGATGACAGCATCGCCTTGGGTTGCATACCCAGAAATTATGCAAAACACTCAGGATGAGTGGACTTTTCGGGTTCCACACCGAACGGATGGTAAGCGAGTCCATGATCTGATAGCACAGTGTGCTCCGCTGGATGAAAATTCCGCTTACTGTAACTTCTTACAATCTACCCACTTTCAAAACACTTGTGTGATAGCCGAGCGTAATCAGGAATTGGTCGGTTTTATTTCAGCCTATAGCAAGCCGGATAAGCCGAATGAGTTATTCATTTGGCAAGTCGCAGTGAGTCCCACTGCGCGAGGTATGGGTCTGGCTTTCCATATGCTGAATGAGCTGCTGACTCGTGATGAATTGAGCGATATCAGAGTGTTAGAAACGACCATTACTCGTGATAACCAAGGCTCTTGGAAATTATTTAAAAAGCTGGATCGAGCACATGGCGAACGCGGTGAAGTGTCTACTTTTCTCGATGAGACTCGCCACTTTGATGGCGAGCATGACACGGAATACTTGTACCGTATCCCGCTCTCTCTTCCCACCAACCAAAAAGGATAAATCCCATCGTTATGGATATCTTCAAAAAGAAAGAATCAAACGTTCAATCTTATGCCAATAATTTTCCTGTTGTGTTCTCTACAGCAAAAGGAAGCTGGTTGTATACCCAAGATGGTGATGCCTACTTAGATTTCTTAGCGGGCGCAGGCTCGTTAAATTACGGCCATAATAACGCCATTTTTAAACAGGCATTGCTTGAGTACATTGATAAAGACGGTATTACCCACGGTTTGGATATGCACTCAGAAGCGAAAGCTGATTTTTTACATGCGCTACAAACCTACATTTTTGAGCCGCGCCAGCTTGATTATAAAGTGCAGTTTACTGGACCAACGGGGACGAATGCGGTTGAAGCGGCGATGAAACTGGCGCGTAAAGTGACAGGGCGAACCAATATTGTGGCTTTCACAAATGGCTTTCATGGCTGTACTTATGGCGCTTTAGCCGCCACAGGGAATCAACATCATCGTGGTGGTGCTGGTATGGGGCTATCAGGGGTGACTCGTATCCCTTACGACGGTTATGCCGATATCGATGGCCTAGCGCTGTTTGAGACCATGCTTGGCGATCCTTCCTCTGGTTTGGATAAACCCGCAGCTGTGCTATTGGAAACCGTACAAGGTGAAGGGGGGTTGAATGCGGCCTCTTACCCTTGGTTGCAAAAGCTGAGTAAAATTTGTCGAACGCACGGTGTACTGATGATTGTCGATGACATTCAAGCCGGTTGTGGACGTACGGGAACCTTCTTTAGTTTTGAACCTGCCGGTATTAAGCCAGATATAGTGACGCTATCAAAATCGATCGGTGGTTATGGTTTACCGCTCGCAATCGTCTTGTTTAAACCAGAGTTAGATGTTTGGAAGCCTGGAGAGCATAACGGCACCTTCCGTGGTAATAATCACGCCTTTGTGACGGCGGCGAAAGCATTACAAACCTATTGGGCTAATGATGATTTTCAACAGCACATTAAAGCCCGAGCTGAACAAGTCGCCCATACGATTCAGCAGACCATCCGCCGTTTTCCAAGCCTATTTACGCGTTTAAAAGGGCGTGGATTGATGCAAGGTATTGAATGTCAAGATGGCGATATCGCCAATAAGATTGCTCGCGAATGTTTCCGCTTAGGCATGGTGATTGAAACCGCAGGGCCACAAGACGAAGTGGTGAAGTTTTTCTGCCCCTTGACGATCAGTGAAAATGAACTGGAGCAAGGCTTAACGATTTTCCAGCAAGCGGTGGAAAACGTCGCTCCGCAGTTTATTCAAAAAGCATCCTAAGGAAAAATTATGATTGTTAGAACATTACAAGAATGTCAACAAAGTGAACGTCGCGTCGTCGCTGAAACGTGGGAAAGTGTTCGCATGTTGCTCAAAGACGATAATATGGGTTTCTCGTTTCACATCACGACGATTTATCAAAATACCGAGACCCATATACACTATAAAAATCATCTGGAATCGGTCTATTGCATGTCGGGTGAAGGGGAGATAGAAGTCGTCGGCGGTGAAACCTACGTCATCAAACCAGGCACACTGTATATTTTGGATAAGCATGATGAGCATTATCTACGAGCCAATAAAGAGGCCGATATGGTGATGGCGTGCGTGTTTAATCCTCCGATTACGGGAGCGGAAGTCCACGATAAAGATGGCGTTTACCCCCTCGTTGAGTAAATCCGCTGACCATAAGCAGCGTCAATGGATGTTGAACGAATCAAAGTCTATTACGCTGCTTATCACCTAACCGATATTCAATACAAGGAGACCTTATGTCTTACACCGTAGAAAAAATCGGTGGTACTTCCATGTCGGCGTTTGATGCTGTACTGGACAATATTTTTTTAAAGCCGACTAACCCGTATGGACGAATATTTGTGGTATCGGCTTATTCAGGCATGACCGATGCACTCTTAGAGTGCAAACGCACCGGAAAACCGGGTATTTATCAAATGATTGCTAAGCGTGATGAACACTGGCAAGACGCGATACACGAGCTTGAACAACGGATGTTGATGATCAACGAAAATCTGTTTGCCGATCCCATGAGTCGAATTCGCGCCGATAAGTTTATTCGCTCTCGTCTCTCTGAAGCGGTCAATTGCGTCAACAACATTTTAGAAACCTGCCAATATGGTCAGTTTTCACTGCGTCATTATTTACCACAAATTAGAGAGTTCCTCTCTTCTATTGGCGAAGCGCACAGTGCTTATAACACCACGCTTAAATTGAAAACGTTGGGCATTAATGCTCGGTTTGTCGATTTATCGGGGTGGAGTGAACAAACGCGTGGCCAGTTGGATGAGGTGATTGAACGTGCCTTTGCTGATATTGATGTGACGCGAGAGTTACCCATTGTTACCGGTTACGCTTATTGCGACCAAGGCTTAATGAAGAGTTATGATCGCGGCTACAGCGAAATGACCTTTAGCCGGATAGCCGTATTAACCGACGCCTCACAAGCGATTATTCATAAAGAATATCACCTTAGCTCCGCAGACCCTAGAGTCGTTGGGCCGGAGAAAGTTCGCCCGCTGGGACTGACGAATTTTGATGTGGCCGATCAGTTGGCTAATTTGGGTATGGAAGCGATTCATCCTAACGCCGCGGCTGGATTACGTAAAAAAGGCATTGAACTTCGAGTCAAAAATACCTTTGAACCGGATCATCCTGGTACGCTGATTTCAAATCATCATCAACCGGAAGCCAATAAAGTCGAGATCATTGCTGGGCGCAACAAAGTGTTCGCCTTACATATGTTTGATCAAAGCATGGTGGGTAATGTTGATAATGCAAGCTATGAACTGATGGAAATCATTGCTGAAGCGAAAGTCCATTTAGTTGGTAAAGAAATGAACGCAAATTCAATGACTTACTTCTTGAGTGGCACGAGCGATAACTTGAATCATGTCTTGTATAAAGCAGAGAAGCGTTATCCGAATGCGTCGATTTCAGGGAAAATGGTCGCGTTAATCTCGGCGATTGGAGCCTCGATTAATACCAACCTCGCACTTGGCAAAGGCATGCAGTCTTTAATGGAAGCAGGGGTCAACCCGATGGCGGCTCACTCATCCATGCGCAATGTTAATGTGCAATTTGTGGTGGAAGACGGTGATTATAACAGTGCAATTTGTGCGTTACATCAAGCCTTAATTAACCAAAATACCAGCGTGAAAACGGACGATAAAGTCAAAGCGGCTTAGTCCTTTTACCCGCGAATCATAGCAATCCAACCGCTACAGAGCTGATGACTTTGTAGCGGTTTCGTATTTTATTGCGGTGTTGTTCAATCAATCTCTTCGCTCCTTAACCCGTTGGGTTGGATCAACAAGGCTTGATTGTTAATCGTTCATAGAGGTAGCGGTTCGTCGATCTGGGCGATTAATGAATTGTCGGTTTCCAAAGATTGGCAAGTTTCATGACGTCTAGCCATAACCAAAGACCAGGTATCAAAGCGACTACCCGTTTTGGCGGCGGTAAAAAAAGGGTATCTTGGCTACGTTGAGGAAAAGCCATCACGGCTGGCCAATTTGGACTTGCTGCTCCTGAGGCAGTTTCCGAGACTTGTAAATGGATATTGGGCAAGGTATTCATCGTTACCCCCGTTAATACGTTTAAGAGTCAATGTAGGTTGCTTACCCATATAGATAAGGCAAAAAATACGGACTTCAAGCGGGATAAAGAAAAATAGTGTGCTTGTTTTTTCTCACCCTCACTGGTTTTGCATTAAGCCGTCTTAAGAATAAAAGTGATTGAAAAAAAGCCGCCCTCGAATACAGGGGCGGCGCAGATGATCTTGATAAAGGATGAGCGTTTAAGCTTTAGGATCTAACGCATCTTGTAGCGCATCGCCCAGAAAGTTAAACGCCATAACGGTGAATAAGATAGCCACTCCCGGATAAATCGCCAGCCCTGGGGATTGCCAAATCATTTCTTGGGCATTTTGCAGCATATTACCCCATGAAGGCAGGGGCGGCTGAATACCTAAGCCAAGGAAAGATAAAGCACTCTCAAGCAAGATGACGCCACCTAAGGCCATGGTGGTCGAAATGATCACCGGTGATAGCACATTCGGCAATACGTGTTTACGGATGATGCGAGCGGAAGAAGCGCCATAACCGACAGCGGCTTTGACATATTCACGCTCACGGACCGATAAGGTGCCAGAACGCACCAAGCGTGCAGTAGTCGGCCAACCGAAGAGAGCGACAATCACAATGATCCGTAACAGACTAATGGTATCGCCTTGCACCCATTCATCCGGTAGACCTAACTTACGTAAGTCTACGGCGGCCAGAACAATCATCAATGGTAAGGTAGGCAGTGAGAGGGTGAAATCGGCAATGCGCATTAAAATCGCATCGACTTTTCCGCCAAAATATCCGGCACAAACACCAATCAAGCTACCGATAATCGCTGTGGCAAATGCCGCTACCGCGCCAACCATTAATGAGATTTGCCCACCATATAAGAGACGTAAAAAAACATCACGGCCCAGTTCATCGGTTCCTAACCAATGGGTACTGCTCGCTGGTTCTAAGCGAGCAAAGAAATTGACGTCAAACGGGTCATGACCCATCCAACGCGCAATTAAAGAGGCAGAGAAACACAGGATCACCAGCAGTACAACAAAAATGGCACTGACTACACCGGCTTTATGGCGCTTAAATCGGCTCCAGACTAAACGCCAAGGTGAAACACTTGGCTGAGCTTTTGGCTGCTCAGGAAGCACAACATTCGAACTCATCGTCGTTGTTCCTTGACTCATGATGTCGCTCCTCGGCTTAGAGAAATACGCGGATCCAATTTTGCGTACAGTAAATCGGCCACTAAGTTACCCAACAATGCGGTAAAGGTAATCACCATTAAACCGAGCAACGCCAGATTGTAATCATTCCCCATAATGGCATCAAAAATCAGTTTGCCCATCCCCGGCCAAGCAAAAATCGTTTCGGTAATTAACGCTCCAGAGAGCATAAAGCCAATATCAAGGGCAACGATAGTGACGAGTGGGATCATCGCATTACGTAGGGCATGATGAATCACCACCCGTTTATTATCCGCCCCTTTAGCTTTAGCGGTACGAATATAATCTTGGCGCATCACTTCCAGCATGGTGCCACGCACGTAACGTGAGTGGCTCGCAACGTTTAACACGGTTAACGTGATCGTCGGTAGTACCATATGTTTAGCGGTTAACCAAAACCCGCCCCCTTCAGCTTGTCCCGTTCCGCCAGCCGGAAACCAGCCCAAGGTGACAGAAAAGAGTAAAATGAGCATTAAGGCTAGCCAAAATGCAGGGGTAGAAAAGCCGACAAACGCAGCAAAGCTAATTAAATAATCGGCCCAGCTACGGTGTTTTAACGCGGCAATAATACCGACGGGGATAGCAATCGCCAAAGAGAAGAAAGTCGCGAAGCCGACTAATTTTAAGGTATTGATCACCGCTGGGATCAAGACATCGATCGCTGGTTGCGAATAGAGCCTTGAATAACCGAAATCTCCTTGCAAAGCAGAAGTTAGCCAGTGCCAGTAACGAGTAATGAGCGGTTGATCCAATCCGTATAACGCTTTCATCCTTGCCACATCGGCAGGTGTCATGGTCGGATCGGATTCAAACATCAAATCAATCGGGTCGCCCGGCATCAGGCCAATAAGACTGTAAGAAACAAAGGAGACAAACAGCAAAACCAATAGGCTTTGAATAAAACGATGAGCTAAATAGGTTTTCATGAAACCTCCATAACAGCAATATGAGCATCATTTTTTACCGCATCAGAATGGGTCACTAATTGCGGATAGTGACAAGCGACTTGATGTTTGGCGTGGGCGAGCGTTTGCATCGCGGGTTTTTTCTGACGGCATAGCTCATCAGCAAAAGCGCAACGCGGATGAAAGGTGCACCCAGATGGCGGATTAATTGGACTCGGTACATCCCCCTGTAGCGCTAAGCCTTTACGTCTGCGTCCCAGAGCGACCTCGGGTACGGCAGCAAGTAGGGCTTGGCTGTAAGGATGAGCAGGGGCAGAAAAGAAAGCTTCGCGCGGCGCTTGTTCGACAATACGCCCTAAATACATCACCACAACGGTATCCGCCAGATGATCGACGACCGCCATATCGTGACTAATAAAAAAGAACGACAGTTGGCGAGCTTCTTTTAACTCAACAAATAAGTTGAGGACTTGGCTTTGTACCGAGACATCCAGCGCGGATAAAGGCTCATCAGCAATGATCAGCTCCGGATCCAAGACTAATGCGCGTGCGATACAGATCCGTTGACGTTGTCCGCCCGAAAATTCATGAGGATAACGGTTGAGTGCATCTTCACTTAAGCCAACCGAGTATAATGCCTCTAATACTTTAGCGCGTTGCTGCTCACGATTACCCATACCATAGACTTCTAATGGCTCAGAGACCAGTTGTGAGACGGTCATACGAGGGTTAAGCGCCGAATAAGGGTCTTGAAAGACCAGCCCAAGTTGCTTACGCAGCGCTTTCATGGCTTTTTTGCTTAAGTTAGCGGTCGGTTGCCCTGTGATGTATACCTCGCCTTTACTTGGTTTTTCCAGCAATGAGACCATTCGGCCTAAGGTGGATTTACCACAGCCAGACTCGCCGACAATCGCTAAGGTTTCGCCTCTGCTAATCTGCAGTGAAATATCATCCACCGCGTGAAGATATTGCTGATGGCGTCCAAAAAAATCACTGTCGCCAATTGGATACGCTTGGCTGACATTATCGAGTTTAACTAGCATGGGCAAACTCCACTTGATGGCACGCAACGCTGTGCGAGTTTGAAAGGGGGAGTGTGGCTGGCATCTGCTGGTGGCAGAGCGGTTTCGCTTGCTGACAACGATCGACAAATGGGCAGCCGAGACTGCGTTGCCCAAGTGGAGGCACACTCCCAGCAATTGCGGGTAAACGAGCTTGGCGGTGGCCAATTCGCGGTAGGGTAGCGAGTAACCCTTGGGTGTAAGGATGCTGTGGATCGCTAAACAATTGATCAGAGGTTCCTTCTTCTACCACCCGACCGGCGTACATCACGACGACGCGATCGGCAAGTTGTGAGACGACACCTAAATTGTGACTAATAAATTGAATGGCGGTGCCGGTGGTTTCTCTCAGCTCTTCAAGCAGGTCTAAAACCTGCGCTTGTACGGTAACATCGAGGGCGGTAGTTGGCTCATCGGCAATGATCAGTTTAGGCCGACACGCCAGCGCCATGGCTATCATCACCCGCTGGCGCATGCCACCAGACAGCTCATGTGGATAAGCTTTGGCGCGACGCAGTGGATCGGGGATATGCACTTGTTCCAGCATTTCAATCGCTTTTTGTCGCGCTTGTGCTTTGTTGTCTCCTTGATGAAGAAGAAACATTTCTGCAATTTGATCGCCAACCGTGACCACCGGATTTAAGGCGGTCATTGGCTCTTGAAAGATCATCGCGATGCCTTCACCGCGTAGTTTTTGCCACTGCTCGGCGGTATTGGTCAGGATATTTTGTCCGGCAAACGTGACCGAACCAGAGGCTTGCATAATCGATGGTTGCAGCCCCATTAGGGTTAAAGACGCTAGGCTTTTGCCACAGCCAGATTCACCGACAATTCCGACAATCTCACCAGCATGGATACGATAACTAATATCATGTACGGCCGGGTGACCATGGAAGGTCACCCGTAATTGGTTTACATCTAATAATACTTCGCTCATTGGTTTATGCCCCATCTTTACGCCATTCTTCTACCCACAAGGTAGAGGGGTATTTATGACCCGTTGGGCGCACGCCTTTTAGCCACTTTGGCATCACATAACTATCAGAGCGGAAGTAAAGAGGTAACGCGGGTAAGTCTTCAGCGTAAAGTGACTGCATTTTGTGGAACAGTTGATGTCGAGCCTCATCATCGAGCTCCACTTCAATTTTTTCGAGTAACGCATCCATATCAGGGTTGCTATAACCGATGTAGTTTTGTCCAGCCCAACTATTTTGTGCCGATGGGATCTGCGCTGAATGAAGCGTAGTTAATGGCGGGCTTTCTGGTGCTGACGCCCAAGCAAACATCGCGAGTGCTTGATGTTTACGTTGATTAAGCGTTTCACCAAAAAAGACGCGAGCGGGTTGGTTATTAATTTGTACGCGTACGCCAATTTGTCGCCATTGTGATTGCAAAACTTGCTGGACCAATTCACGAGAGCGGTTACCGGCGGTGGTCATTAATTCTAACTGGAGTGGACGACCTTCTTTATCAACCATGACATTGTTACGCAGTGTGTAGCCCGCTTTTTCAAGCAATTGACGAGCTTTAACCGGATCGTATTGGTATTGATGTACTCCATCAAAAAAAGTGACATCGAGTGGATGAACGTTACTGTGAGCAACGGGTTGACGTCCTTCAAATAGACGATTGACCAGCTCTTCTCGGTTCATGCCGTACATCAGCGCTTGACGTACTTCACGAATGGCGAGATGCGGATTATCCATTTGAGTATCAAGATGTTCGTAGAGTAGTCCTGGCGCGTATTCGACCGTAAAGCGATTCGCGTGACGCTTCTCAAATTGTAAGGCTTGTTCAATCGAAAAGCCCAGCTCACCCGGAACGTAGTCGACAGAACCTGATAACAAATGCGCCTCAAGCGCTGCCGTGTTTTCGACGACTTTAAAGATCAGGCGATTAAAATCCGGCGCTTGACCTTTCCAATGCGAGTTACGCTCTAAGGTGATAAAGCTACCTTGTGAAATTTGCGTGATGCGAAAAGGGCCATTGTATAAACCAGGATGCGTGGGCTGGGTAACGTACAGCGTTCGACGATCATACGTTGTAGGATCTTCGCGATAGATCGCTTCTTCTAGGTGAGCAGGAAGCACAGACGGAACATAATCACGGTACTTAAAGTGCGCTTTATTAAGATAGACCTCGAAGGTCTTGTCATCCAAAGCCACCACTTTCTCCATGATTCGGTTGCTTTCTAAACCGGGAATGCCTTTGACATTAGGATCGGTCAGAACGGCATGAGACAGGAGCACATCTTTGGTGGTGATGGGGGTACCATCTCCCCAATATAAATCATCTTTGAGCTCAACAGTGAGTTTGATACCGAGTGTGCCATCTTCTCTGGTGTATTTTTCCGCACGTCCATTATCCAAAGAAGGGGTTTCTGTACATAACATACAGAAACTTTGCCAATCATGGTTATAAGCGACCATATCACGAAAGGCGGTCCCCATAATCAGCGAATTGGCTGTCATTGAATCAATCACAGGATGTAAGTTACTTGGGAATTGAGTAATGCCCAACGAAAGATCATTGGCAATGCTTGTCGCACTAAGCAAACTGCTGCTTAAAGCGACCGCTAAGAGTGTTTTTTTCATCATCACGGCTCCATGTGTAATTATCAATGGGTAATGTTGCATATTTGTTTCTTTCATTCAATAAAAGGCATTAATGCCAAGAGAATGATTGAATCTGTGTCTAGTTTTTATGTCGCATGAGACTGTACAGCCTTCATCAATAGAATATTGAATTAAATTCGAATTACTTATTGATGGTGCATACAGCGTCCACTTATAAAAAGTGCAATGCAATTTATAATAGAAAAGATACAACGGATGTTATTGCTGAAGATAGCATCACTATCAGTGATAAAGAGTAGATTTGCATGTATTAACTTCCATGTTGCAATGTGTGTTGTGTGGCAGTTCATCATGTGTATTTCACCAGTTGTTACTCATCAATGTGAGCTAAACCATTCCTTAGTGATACCGATTCATGTGACTGTTATATTTGTTTAACATGCTTGTAACTCAACTGACTTAATTCAAGCAATCTATTTTTGGGAGTGATTTGAGGGGTGTTATTTATTGATACCGTAAAGTTTCATCTATTGAGCTATTGAACCGCAGAATATAAATAAGCTATTGTGCTTAACTGCCGACAGGTCGGATCAGCCGATAAGAATAAGCAGGTGCCAATGTCGCACCACATAAGCAAGGATGTTGTATGAGTTTCTGCGCCAATTTATTACTGCAAGCATTACGCCAAAAATTAAAAGAGAAAAATGTCACTTATAGCGAGTTGTCGGAGAGAATTAATGTTCCGGTATCAACACTGAAACGCCATTTTCATAGTCAATCAATCAGTCTCGATAAACTGCTTGAATACGCTTCAATACTGGATACTAACCTTGAAGAGTTGGTTCGCTTAGCGGGTGAAATTCATACTGATACTTTGGATTTAAGTGGCGAAAAGCGAGATGAGCTTTTCTTTGAATATCCGTTTCTTTATGACTTCTTTAACGAAATTCGAGTAAAGGGCAAACCCGTTGAACATGTCAAACAGGAAAACCAGCTTTCCGATCAAAGTGTCTATGTTTATTTGCGGGCATTAGAGATAATGGGGCTGATTGAGATTAAGCCGCACAACTCGGGGATCAATTATCTGACGCCTCCTTACTACTCATTTCATGAAGGTTCAAAACTGGATCAACTGTTTACGAGCAAGTTAAAGCAGGATGTTTTCACTAACTGCCATATTCCTCAGCTTGGCTTATGTCGAGTAACGTTGACGAATGAGCAAACGAAACAGTTAGCGGATCTGTTGTATGAGAAGATACAACAGTTTCATTTTCAAAATAACAAACTGAAAAACAGAGAAGCACTGCGGAAAAACCTTTTATTTGCGGTCACTGAAGGAAACGGTTTTTGGTTATCGGAAGGGATAAAAGAGATAGAGCCTACATTTTTGAAAACATTATCTACGCGAATAGGTTAATGGGGATCAAGATGAAGTATTTACTCTAGGCTAAGGTTGCTAATAAAATAATGTTTTATTGATAAGTGTTTGTTTATTAATAATAAACAGGCTATAGCATACAGGTGTGCGCTCGAAAGTGTTTGCGGATTAGTGTGAAGTGTCTCAAAATTAACGAATTAGCAGTGTTTCTTTGTTAGGAATGAGGTTCTGATGAAAGTGAGCGATCTTTTAAAGCATCGTGCTGAAAATTTAGTCAAGACTACGGAATTTAAGCAATGGATGTCGCCAGTGGTACGTGAGTACTGGGATGGTTTTTTAGATAGAGCGAACAGTCGTCAGCTTTTTTCGTGGGTGAAAGAGTTTCATCAGCCAGCGAATGAAGATACTCAGTTGCCCGCTGAAATCGTTTTAAAACCAGAAGCACAGGCGCTTTATCATGAATTGACGGATAAGTTAGGTGAAGTTATCCACACTGGGCAGTGGTTAGCCGTCGATCAACAGCGCATTAATCAATTTGCTGACGTTACCGAGGATCAGCAGTGGATTCATACCGATCCAGAGCGAGCCGCTGTAGAGTCTCCATTTAAAACCACTATTGCCCATGGTTTTTTAACCTTATCTCTGTTACCAAAACTGACCGATAGCGTTGATGCCAATCAACCGCTTTTTCCGACCGCGAAAATGGTCGTCAATATTGGTTTGAATTCAGTGCGATTCCCTTATCCAGTCAAAGCAGGGAATCGTCTTCGCGCTGTCAGTACTTTACTCAAAGTGACGCCAGTGAAAAAAGGTTTAGAGATTGAACGCGAAATCAAAGTAGAAATAGAAGGCGTACGTCGCCCAGCATGCGTGGTGGTTTCGGTCATTCAACTGCACTTTTAATTCTACCTGTATGACAGTGATAAAAAGGGGAAGCCGATGCTTCCCCTTAGTTTTTATACCGATTTGGTTTTTAGACTGATTCGGCGTCGCTGTTATCGGTCAGCGTTGCTAGCTCAGCAAAGGTTTGGGTTGGTTTCGCAACAATACTCCGATTGTCTTGATTAACCTCGGTTAAGACGACTTCTAATGTATCAGCGAGTCGATAGGTAGGCTGATCATCAATCGCTAAGACGCCTTGCTCACTATGGCAGACGATTCGCTCTTTATTGTCGACAATGAGTGTGGCCGGAATGAAAGCACTTGCGCCATTTTCGAGTAAGCGAACTCGCATACCCGCTCGGTTAATATCAAAAATTTCAGCAGTAAAGCGGGTCTGTTTGCTCGGCTCTTCGGCAAGAGTGCGTGTATAGAGCCAGTCGGCAACATTTCTCTCGGCTATTTTATGATGCTTACGGTGAATGGCTAGCTCTTCACCCAATTGCTCATCAGGCCATTGTTCGGGATCTTTACCGAGAATATGGGCTTTTAACAGACGATGGTTCACCATATCACCATACTTACGGATCGGTGATGTCCATGTCGCATAGATATCCAGCCCCATTGCGAAATGAGGCAAAGGCTGATTGCCAATTTCACTGTAGCTTTGCCATTTACGTAGGCGATTATCCAGATAAGCGGTCGGTTGGCTGGCCAACCAGCGTCGTAAGGCAGAAAATCCTTCTAGACTGGTCAGTGAAGCTTCATCAAACTCAGCGCCGTGTTCTTTGATAAGCGCAATAACATCGGTAATTTTATCGTTTTTAAACCCGGCATGAGTGTTAAATACGCCCGTTGAAAAAGACGATTGTAGTATTTTACCTGCACAAATATTGGCGGTGATCATCGCTTCTTCAACGAGGCGATTCGCGCTACGACGCTTATCGGCGTGAATAGCAATAACATCATTATCTTCGCTGAGTTCAAAGCGATAATCAGGCCTTTCTGGGAATACCACCGCATGAGTTTCACGCCATTGGGCACGAGCTTGAGAAAAGGCATACAGATCCCGGACAACTTGCGCAATTTCAGAACTTGGTTGCCATTGAGATTCACCGGTTTCTAACCAGTCTGATACTTCATCATAGATAAGACGTGCTTGTGATCGGATATAAGCTGCAAAAAAACGAATACTCTCACTATTAATCACGCCGTCTTTATCGACCGTTAAGGTACAGCACAGAGCCGGGCGAGTTTCATTTTCGATCAGTGAGCAAAGATTATCCGCTAATTCCCGCGGTAACATAGGAATATTGCGCCCAGGAAGATAGATAGTAAATCCACGCTCGCGTGCGACGTTATCCATACTGTCATTAGCGGTTATATACGCAGTGGGATCGGCTATCGCTATCGTGACATCAAATCCGCCATCTTGGCGCTGAATCGCGTATAACGCATCGTCCATGTCTTTGGTTGATTTGCCATCGATAGTTACAAACGGTACATGGGTTAAATCGATACGCTGCAAAGCAGAATCATCGTTCAGTGACCAATGCTCCAAACCGGGAGGTTCACAGTTGGGTAAATCATTTTCTGCTAAGGTAACCCACCATGGGGCAATTTTATCCTCAGCATCGGTAATTTTTTGAGTGATTTCAACCAAAAAACCAGTATCGCCTTTGAGTGGATGACCGATTAACTTCGCGACGACCCAATCACCTTCCTGCATTTCTTGTGGATTAATGCCTTTTTGGGTTTTGGCTCGCAGGGGGAGTTTCTTCAGTTGCGGATGATCAGGGACAACGTTTATTTTACCTTTATGAATTTTTATACGGCCAATAAAACGCGTTAATGATGGCTCTAACAATTCTTGTGGTTCAGCAACTTCACGCTCATTTTCGGTGCGAATGATTGCCATGACTTTATCACCGTGTAGGCATTTTTTCATATAGGGTGGTGGGATAAAGACACTGTTTTTGCTATCTATTTCAAGAAAGCCAAAGCCTTTTTCGGTCGATTTAATCTGACCTTCTTTTTTGGGTAGGTTTTCTTGAATTTGTTGTTTGAGTTGAGCAAGAAGTGGATTGTCTTGAAACATGTTTAATTGTAACCCTTTAATTCTTAAAGTGCGATTGGGTTCCCTGTCACTGCCTAAAAGCGATTCTGTGAATGTTAAATAGGTGGTTTATTCGTGGGGAAGTTTTGTCAATCTGCCATGGTCTACATGGTACTTGGCAATAAGATAAAAGTATAGCGTGCTCTTTTGCTTGAGTTGGGTAGCTTACAGTCTAGAAAAGGTAAGTGTTCACCAAGCCCCTATTGACAGAAAAAGTGTGACACTCAGCACTTGATCCACTTTTTACTATTGAGTGATCATTCCAGTGCTTCATCCTGTTTGTTATGAGCAGAAAGAAAGCCCCTAAA